>JAZUDR010000156.1:0-15361 GCA_045639725.1 Candidatus Avigastranaerophilus sp.
GCTCAGGAAAAGAGCAAAAACCAGAAGCTTGAAAAAATCAAAGAATCAGGCAATTATGAAGCTAATTTCAAGTTTTTGGAAGAACGATATACCAAAGATGACGTTCATAACATGAAATTAGTAACCCTTCTTTATGCAGCACCATTGCAAAAGAAAGGTGATAACGCAAAGGCCTATGAATTAATAACTGATTATCTCAAAAAGGATTCCCGTTCACCTTTGGCCAAGAGTATTGCCGGTGAAACTGCAATGGCATTAGGCGAAACTTCTATGATAGCCCTTGAACAGATAGAAGGCCTCTTAAAAATCAATGAGAATAGATCAGATGTAACTAATTATCTGGCAAAGACTTATATAACCCAAAAAGCTGACCATAAAAAAGCTCAGGAATACATTGCAAAATATATTTCCATGAATCCTGGCGATACAGAAGCAATCAAATATCTTGCAGACGTATATATAAGCCGTCAGGCCTATTCACAGCAATCCATAAAGACTTTTGAAAAAGCCATAAAGAATAATCCAGACATTTCTGATTATTATGTAGCATTGATGGAAAATCATAAGGCTATTGGCAATACACTTGAAGCAGAAAGAATTCTTGAAACCATAAAAGAAAAATTTCCAGATTTTTCTACAGCTTCCACCAACACTGGTTATGACCCCTACTCAAATCCACAGGATTTTTATAACCAGCCGCAGGATTACGGACAGCAGCAATATGCTCAGGCACCTGATGATAGTCAGGCCTCAGCCTCTGCAGATCCTCAAAGCTATTACTCTCAGATGTCTCTGCCATCGCAGCCTGAAAGCGCTCAGACTCAGCAAACTGAAGATTATTCACAGAAGATAATGCAGCAGCAGATGCTTTTCCAACAAGCATATCAGCAGCCAACACAGCAGCAAGCACCAAAATCTGCGCCAGCAGGCTTCCCGAACTACGACAGTATCGGTGGAGAAGAATTACCAAGTCTTGAAAGTCTGGTTGGCAAAGAAGAACCATTAAACAATGATAGCAATGGATTATTACCAGATTTATCTGACTTAATAGATCCCAAAAAGAATCAACCACAACAGAGTGCCGCTGTTCAGCCTGCTTCCAAGCCTAGAATAACGGGCCCGACAAAGAATTGTCCACATTGTGGCAACTTAAATTCTGCAAATGAGTATTATTGTACTTCCTGCGGCAAACCCTTCTAACATAAAAAAAAAGCATCTCCAATATTGAGATGCTTTTTTTTATGTTATTTTATTAATGGCAATCTGAGCAGTGATGTGAGCCGCAAGAACCACAAGAGCATCCGCCGCCATGGGAGTGTGAATGCTCATGACCGCAATCACATCCGCCACCGTTGATATTCAAAGAATTTCTGCCAGCATTACCAGTAGCAAAGGAAGACATCTTTTTCTTAACATTCTTTGCTTTGCAATATTCACAAGGAACCTGAGACAAATCTTCCTTCATTGAGCATAGCTTTTCAAAGGTTTTATGACATTCATTACATTCAAATTCATAAATAGGCATAATTAGTATCCTTTCTACAAACGATAAGTAACATTAAATACGATACTTTTCCATCTTAGTTCTCAGAGTATTGCGTGTAATACCAAGTTGAGAAGCGCTCTGAACCTGATTACGTTTATGTTTATCAAGACTTTGGAGAAGAAGTTCTTTTTCGAATACACCCATTACATAAGCGTAAGCATCTCCATCTGGCGCTCTATCTAACAATCGCTTTATCAGCATTCTTACAGCAACATCTTCTGGTGTGTCTGCAGCAACACTTGCTGATTGAGGCCTTTCTTCAACTTCATCAGCAGCGTTTGAATTTTCACGTTGCGCATTTGCAACAGAAATCTGTCTAGCATCATCATTAATTATATTCGCTGACGCTGCGTCATGGTTAGCTACATTATTAGCGCCTTTTGTTATTTCTACAGGCAAATGTTCTGGCAATATAAGCTGGTCTCTGCTAAGAGTGTAAGACTGCTCGATTGCATTACGCAACTCTCTAACGTTTCCCGGCCAAGAATAGGCGCAAAGCATACTGATAGCTTCATCGGACATACTCTTGGGAACGCCTGTTCTCTGTGCAGCTAGTATTGAACAGAAGTATCTAGCCAGTAAAGGAATATCTTCTACCCTTTCTCTCAGTGGTGGAAGTTTAATTTCAATAACTTTGATTCTATGATAGAGGTCTTCACGGAATTTGCCTTCCTGAATCTGCTTGCGCAAATCTTTATTAGTAGCGGCAATAACTCTGACGTCAACGCTAATTCTCTTATTGCCCCCTACTCTGACGATTTCACGTTCTTCAAGAACTCTCAAAAGCTTTGCCTGCATCTCAAGGTTCATATCACCTATTTCATCAAGGAAAATTGTTCCTCCTTGTGCAAGCTCGAACATACCTTGTTTTGAGGTTAACGCACCAGTAAAAGCACCTTTTTCATATCCAAAGAATTCAGATTCCATAAGACTTTCACTAATAGCAGTGCAGTTAATAGGCCAGAATGGCTTTGAAGAACGTTTTGAATTAAGATGGATAGCCTGGGCAACAAGTTCTTTACCACAACCGGATTCACCACATACAAGAACACTTACATCTTCACCGGAAACCTTACCAATAAGCTTGTAAACTTCCTGCATTGCAGCACTATTGCCTTTTAAAGCACTTGATTTTGGAGCAAGAACTCCCAATTCAGCAATCTTAGAAGAATTTCTTGCAGCCAGACCTCTTGAAATCAAAGATAGACATTCATCAATATTGAAAGGCTTAGTTAAAAAATCGTAAGCACCAAGTTTCATGGCATTTACAGTAGTTTCCATGTCAGAATAAGCTGTCATGACGATAATCAATGCCTTTGGGTCGTCATTCATAACCTTTTCGAGTATCTGGAGACCATCCATTTCAGGCATTCTAATATCAACAAAAGTGATATCAGGCTTAAATTCGTAATACAGGTTCAGACCTTTCAAACCATTATCAGCCAAGGCTACTTCATAGTTTGCCTTCTGTAATGCTTTTTCGAAAGCCCATCTTACACTATGTTCATCATCTATAACGAGAATCTTAGCTTTGTCTGACATAATAGTGCCTCACATTATTCAATGTTAGAATTTTTATGTTTGTTTTTATTTCTCCGACTTAATGGAACGTCTGTATCAAAGAAATAATCACCATACAAGAGAATAATCTTATAATTAATACCAAGTTTCTGCTTAGCTTCAATAATCTTCTCGAAAATTTCCTCTAGATTGTATCTTAATGAAGTATGCATTAGCAATAAAGTTTCAGCATTTGCTTCCCTGGCATTTTCAAGAACTTCTTCAAGAAAAGAATGTTGCTGGAAATCGCGTTCATCGTCTTCCTTTGCCATATATGTAGCTTCGTGGCACAAAAAGAGTGTATTTTTAACGGCCTGAGGGTTGATTGGCCTGGAATCACCACCAAATGAAAATATTATTTTTTCTACATTTTCAGCAATTTCGTCCTTGCCTTTTTCCCATATTACGTTGTTGAGCTGCGACTGAGTCAAACCGACGTATTCTGGTTTAAGACACCTTCTGGTTTCAATAATATTATAGCCAAGACTTAACTGCCTTTGGGAATGTTTTGTTTCAAAGGTTTCCAGATATATGTAGCCCTTCTGGTCGTCGAGCTTAAATCTCTGTCCAGGTTCCATCGGAATCCATTCCAATGGGAATGATAAATCTTTCTGAGTTCTAGTCAGATAATCAAGCATAAATTCCAACAATTTATTATTGTTTGGGTAATAAATCTGAAGCGGAGCCGTCTGGTCTCCTGCCCCTAAGTTTCTTATATTAAGCAGATTTACAAGACCAGCAATATGGTCAGCATGACCGTGTGAGAGAAAGACTCTTCTGATTCCGAATACTTTGTTTTGAAGTGCTGTTGCAACGCCTTCCCCACAATCAAACAAAATATTAAAACGTTTGTGGTAAAGCCACGTGGAAAATAAAGCTCTGGAAAATCCTTTTAATTGGTCTTGTAGTGGAAATTGAGGAGTGTTCATGATTATCCTTTTGCTTTAAGTGTTCAATAATTTAGCACATATCGCTTAATGCGTCAAATACTAGCTTCAGAAAGATTACTTAAGTATTGTTCATCATTGTAAAAATATTAATACTGTGATATTTTCATATATAGCAACTTAAAGGAGAATCGAATGAATAAAAGATATAGCAAGCTCGTGTTTGCATTTTTGTTCCTCGTTTTATCGGCCAGTTCTGTTTTTGCAGAAGATGTTTATACCAAGATATCTGAAATAATAGCTAATCCAGCTACTTTTGAAGGTAAGAATGTAACAGTCGAAGGCTTTTTCTCTGTTTGGAAAAATGCTCCAGGCGCCCCACCAATCAGCCGTTCAGACTGGGTTATATGTGATGGTACTAAAAAAGGTATTTATTGTAATGGTACAATGCCATCTGATGAAGAAACTGGCGAATTAGCCCCATATTGGCAGCCATTAAATGTTCTTGGAACAGTAATGATGCATGAAGGTAAGCCTTACATCAGTGTTATTTCTACAAAGATAGCACCGAAGAAAATTGAAAAAATGGTTTCAGCCCAACAGATTATTCTCAATCAGGGGGAAATGATGGGTGAATATGTTGGTGTTATGGGTGTTCTTGCTAAAGGTCACAGCATTAAGGGTGACAGAATGTATTTGATTGCTGACCCATCAGGCGCTATTAGAATCGGTAAAACCAAGAAGCTTTATCCAAAGGGAACCATAATGCATATCAAAGGTTTTGTAACCACTGATGAATATGGTATTCCAATGATTGACCAGGTAGAAGTAATTTCAGCAAAGGTTGACTGAAGCTGAAAGCTTGAAGCTTGAAGCTCGAAGCTCGAAGCTGAAAGCTTGAAGCTTGAAGCTCAAAGCTGAAAGCTGAAATAAAAAGATAAAAATAAAACCCGCTTTCAATGAAAGCGGGTTTTATTTTGCTTAGTTAATGTTTATTAGAAGCTGCCTGGTTCCATGAAGCCTGCTTCGTTACCTTCAGCAGTGTATTTTAGAGAACCGAACTGTATTCCCTTGATGAGCTTCTTGTCGCCCTTAAATGTGGACTGAACAACGAATTTTTCGTTCTTGAAATCAAAAGCAACAAGTCTGGCAACAGCAAGAACATTCTGATCGGCATCAAGAAGTGCAGTGAGCAAGCCTTCTTCATTACCAACAACAAAGTTTCTGATCATACCAGTAATATTCCAGCTTTTCTTCATAGCTTCAGTAACAGGCTTATCGGTGAATACCAATGTTCCTTCAAAGCCAGAGAGCTTTTCTGCCCAAAGAGCACCTTTAAGATCAATCTTAGTGCCAGTCTTAAAGAAGCATCTATCGGTGAATACCTGTTTAAATGGAAGCTTAAATTCCTTAGAACCCTTGAAATATCTGCGGCTTACGAGTTCGCGAAGTTCTTTTCTGTCCATCTGAGATGTTGGAGAAGCCTTCTTAGAAACTGGGAGTCTGACAACCTTTTCTGCTGGCAGATGTTTTACAAGATGTTCGAGTTCGTTGCCACGCTGCATAAGAACTACCTTGTCTGGATTTACCATATCAAGTTTAGCCTTCTTAATAGCACGGCCACCATCGAACTGAACCCAACCGGTTGTATCGATGATAAGAGCATCTGCTTCAGCTTCTGCTTTATAGAGCATGTGCATTAAACCAGAAAGTGCTGGAACGAAGTGCAATCCTGAAGAATGAGCACCGATAAGATACTGATGATCAGGTTCAAGGTCAGCGAGGAATACTTCCGGCTTCTTAAGAAGAAGCATACCGAAGAAGCCTGGGCAACCGATATCAGATTGGCCGGTATCAGTATCAAGAAGTGCTACTTTTCCAACCTTGGCAAGAAGTCTGTTAGAAATGTAGGTGCTGAAGAAGGTTTTACCGGTATCAACTTCACCAAGAACAAGAATCTTGTAAAGCTTACCTTTTTTCTTTTCTTTAGCAATCTGATTTGCAAGGACATCCCATTCTGCTGGAATGGTGCTGTGTTCCATCTTAGTTACCTGTTCAGCCTTAGCAGTTACAGTAACTTTTGATGCTTTAACGCCAAGCATTGGCACTTTCTTTCCAACTGGAACAGTGATGCTTTCGCCTTTTGCAACAGGAGCTGCGATACATTCGATTAAGCCAGCGTCAACAGCAATCTTTGCTGGACCATTTACAAGATAAAAATCGCCTTTTTTAATTTCGATCTTCATTATTTCTGCTCCTTGTCAAAAACCAAAGACGGCCACAATTCTTTTACGACGTTTTCATTGATAACAACTGCTTTAGCTACTTTCTTAACGTCTACTTCAACAGTTTTTGCTGGTTCTGCAGAAACAACGTCTTTAAGAGCAACTTTGGAATCAACCTTCTTTGCTACAACGCCAGAAATAAAACCCTTGTCTGTGGTGATGTAAACAGTCTGGCCTTTCTTGAGGTCCTTTGGTTCTACAACCTTCTGGGCCTGACCAAGACACATATTTACGATGCCTGGGTAAACAGGAAGCTGATCATAGAATTCAACCAGCTTAGAAACCAATTCTCTGAAGAGAATGGGGTCCTTCTGTGTTGCAAGAAGGCCTTTCAGATAACCAATGAGTCCGGTAAAATCTGTTTCTTTAAATGACATTATTCTTTCCTTATTTTAATAAGTAGTCCAGACCAATCTGTTTTGCTCTGGCTTTTTGTTCATCATTGAGAGAAGTCTTTGCAGCTAATTTATCCATTTCATCCATTTCTGTCAATACTTCGATTACTCTGGTAAGAACCTGACGGAATGAAACTTTATCAGTCTTTACGGTGCATTCAGCAGCAACCGGGTGTCCGCCACCACTGATAAACTGCTTAGATTCTGGGTATCTAGCTCTAAGAGAATCCTGAAGTTCATTGCAAATCATGCCGGAATGAACTCTTGGACCTGTAGCTCTAACGGAAACGTGGGTATAATTATCAGATACCTTGCTAACCATGATAATCTGAGCAAGTTTATCCTGACCAGCTTCCTTAAGGTCAAAAAGCTTAATTGAACCTATCATTGGGAGCAAAGGAACCTTTGGACCAACAAACAGGTAAATTGAAGTATCTTCAAGCTTCAGGGTTCTTACAGAAGAATTGAGCATATCGGATGCTTTGTCCCAATCACCAAGGAAGTAATTCCAAATCTTAGCCATTGGTGTCTTGATATTTTCTGGAAGAAGAGCGAAGAAATCTTCTGCCTTTCTGACTTTCTTTACAGCATCAATCTTGTCTGCAACAGCTTCGAGTGCTGCAGCACAAAGATCTGGATGTAAAACATCCTTCAGAGCTGGTTCTCTATCATTATAGAAATAAGAGAATCCACCACCGCCACAGCCATGAATAATTTCGCTAATCAGAGAAATAACAGAAGTGCCTTTTCTCTGTGAAGCATCAAACATTGTTGGGCGTTCTTCTACGAATTCAAAAAGATTTCTGAAATTATCGAGAGCATAATTTTTGATGAATGGTCTTACAAATTCAGCGCAAGCACCGGCTATTGGCATAATTGCCCAGTCACCCTTAAGACCGATTAAAGCAAGAAGGTCATCAAATACATCACGTGTTCCAGCAAGAACGGAAATACCGTGAGCAAGAACAGAACCAGAGCACTGAACATAATTTGTAGCGCCTGGATTGAAGAAAACATTCTTCTTTGGCAACACAACGCCAGGATGATGGTCTACAACATAGCAGGGCATCTTTTCAGCGATAAAATCGTCTGCGTCTGCAGTACCCTTATCAAGCATGAATACACATTCTGCTTCCGGAAATTCCTTCAAAGCTTTTTCGAACTGTTCTGGCTGAAGCTTAAAGCCTTCTGGCATAAAATGCTTTACCTGCCAGCCTTTTTTAATGAGCATTCTTTTACAAATCAAACCAGAAGTAATTCCATCTGGGTCGTCATGGCTGAAAACAATAGCCTTACCAGGCTTTTCAACAGCTTTCAAAATTTTCTGAAGACCTTCATTGGTTTCTGCTAATTTAGCCCACTGTGAGGCATGGTCTTCGACTTTACTGAAGTCAATATCAAAAATCTTAGATACAGTCATCGTATATCCTTTCCAAATATTTTACGTATTCAAGTATAGATAGATTTAAAGCTTTCGGTCAACAGAAATTTGAAAGTCATTTTCATCTTTTCCGCCAACACGGATATGAATATTACCGTTCAAGTCGGTTCTATATAGTTTGGTTCCTCTTCCTTCCAGGTATTCCAAATGCTTAACAGATGGGTATCCGAAAGGATTATTAGCTCCAACGCTAATAAGTCCGACCTTAGCATCAACCATTTCAAAGAATGGTCTATAACCACTTCTATCGGCACCATGGTCCGGGATTTTTATAATCTGGCTCTTCAAGCAAGTGTTATATTTAACAACTTCTCTTTCAGCATCCTCTCCGATATCTGCGCACATCAAGGTTTGAACCTTGCCATATCTTACAAGAAGAACAATAGAATCATTATTTATTTCAGCCTGAACATTTGAACCAAAGGTTTCTTCAGGATTCAACACCTGTATGAATACATCATCACCCATTTCAAGCTGATATCCGGCACGGACTGTTATTCTTTTAATCCTTTTCTTTTCGCATATCATCTCAAAATCGTTATATAAATCGTTTTTATAAAGATTAGCAGTTTCGTAAACAGCATAAACCTTATATTCATTCAAAACAGGTATCAAACCGGAAAAGTCATCAATATGCCAGTGAGTAACAACAATGGCATCTATCTCGTCAATACCTAATTTTGCAAGATAATCCTGAATTCTGACTCTACCAATCTGTCTGGCTTCTTTGGTAGAAACATTTGTTCCACCGTCAATAAGTATAGTTCTTCCTTTGGGTGTTCTTATAATTGAGCAATCGCCCTGCCCCACGTTAACGATTTCTATGCGAAGATCTTCACAGATATTAATATCTATAAGACCAAACATGTTTTTATTAAACAATAAAGAATAAACAAGGATTATCAGGCCAATAAGAACTGCCAATAAGGTTCTTGTCTGAGGAGTAGCAAATGACTTTCTATCAAAACCGTATATATTCATTTACTTAACCTCAACCCTGTGAATAAAAGTTGAAATAGTTTTTTCGCTCAGACCAGGGATTTGATACAAATCATCAACGGAATGAAAGCCACCATTACTATTTCTAAAATTAATAATCTTTTCAGCAATCGACTTTGAAACACCGGGAAGAGTTGCAAGTTCTTCTTCATTGGTAAAATTAAGGTTTACCTTGTCTCCCCAGGCTGCTGAACCAGCATGACCGCCAAAAACGGTAGCATACAAATCTAACTGTCTAAGCTTCTTCCGATTCATGCCTTTAACCTCTAGAAGCTCAGCCAAGTCACTAATTTGGCCTTTCTCAGAAATAAATTCAAAAATTCTTTTTGCCAATGGAGCACTTAAACAGGGTATATTCTTTATGCTTACAAGGTCTGTCCTATTTAGATTAAGCTTGTTTCGGCTCTCTGTTTCATTAAAATAATAAGTCTTTTCAATTCGTGTTTTATCAGTGAATCTAGCAACAGAATCAATATTACGTAAAAGAACACCATTATTGATTCTATTATTCCCAACTTTTACGAGAAGAAGCATCAGACCTACGATTAAAATGGTGGTCAGTATTGCAAAAGTAATCTTCTCAGCCTTAGTCAGGTTCATTTATTCCATAGCAGTCCAAGCGTTAGCCGGTTCAACCCACTTTTCAAACATTGCATAAAATCGGTCTATATCAAAGCTGGTAATCTGGCGGAAGCAAATTTCAGATTCCATATCTTCCAATGCTTTCATCAGAGTAGAATATTTAGCAAAAAAGCCATCACAATTGTTCGTTGTAAGCATTTTTACCATGTAATAAGCTTCGAAAAAGGCTAATCGCTTTCTTTGAGGTTCGGGAATAAGGTTTATATCCTTAAGCATCATTGCAGGTTTAATCAGTTGATTATTCTTTTTAGCTTCCTGCAACAGATCCCAGCCCTTCTGAAGAAAATCTAACTGGTCTTGGTGGACGAAATATTCGGACTGAAGAGCCATTCCTTCTCTCAACCAAGATGGAGTCCTCATTTGGCGCATACGAATTTCTCGTTCGCCAACATTTTTATCGAAGTAAAGATAGCCTAATCCTCTGACTGCCAATTCTCCTGCAGAAGCGCCGCTGATATTATTCTGCATCAAGCATATTCTATCAGAAGCAACATCAACATGAATTGCTTTTCCGGCTTTAACATGAAGCCCACAAACAGTTTCTGCGTCTGTAATATCATTCAGCAGAAAGAAAGCAGCCTTTGGTTCTTCATTAAGACCGAAAACCCATTTAAATCTACTTGAAGCGCGATCAAGACAATCAATTATATTTTCAGCAATAATACTGTCATTAATATCAAAGTAGACAGTGTAACCGCGTAATTCGAATTTCTGAGACAGATTTAAAGAGGAATTGGCCATCTGTAATCTCCGAGGCTTATCAGGCCTTTTGCTGTATAAATTTAACCATTTCTACGATTTCATCCAATGTTTCAGCTCTAACTAGGAAAGCTTCGTTTCCCATAACGTCTGCGAAAATTGGAGGTAGAATCTGATATGAAGCAATCTTTTCACCAAAGCTTGCAAAAATTTCATCATTGTCGTGAAGATAATTTTTGCCTTCTTTGCGGCTGATGTGAGCGGCATAATACTTACGTTCAAATTTTTCAGAGAAATGGTTACCAGAAACCATATTAGCCCATTCCTGGAAAATGTTAACATCGTTAGCATAGTTCATCAGGTCTACGGTATATCCGCCAGGAGCGCGGCAGTTCATTTCCATAGCAACCAGGCTGCCATCTTTTTTGCGTAAGAATTCGAGATGGAAGAATCTTGAACGAAGGCCAAAAGCCTTAACGCATCTGCGACCGATTTCTTCCTGATCAGCAGGAATGTTACGATTGATGTAGAAACTCAGGTCATCATTGTTAGCGACCAGGTCAAAAGCGCTATTAAAAGCACAGAGAGAAGAAGTGAATTCGATTTCACCGTCTTTATTTACAAGACCGTCAAAAGTAGTTAAATCACCTTCAACAAATTCTTCGACGAAATAGTCACAATCAGGCTTCTTCATCCAGAAATCCTGAACATCATCTTCATTAGAAATCTTGAAGCCACCAGCGGCGCCAACGCCACGATCAGGCTTTGCAAATACAGGATAACCATGCTTTTTAATAAATTCATCAAGAGTGTGGCGGTCTTTAGCAATTACGCCATCAGCTACTGGAGCATTAACACTGCGGAAGATTTCTTTCATGTCTGATTTTTTCTGAATGTGGAGAGTTCTGGCAATATTGTCGCCAGGAATATTAAAATCTTCACGAAGCTTAGCTTCAAGCATCATCCAATATTCGTTATTGGATTCAACCTTTGCCATATGGCCCCATTTGTGGCAGAACCATGCAGCAGCACGATAAACCTGTTCATAATCTTCCATGCTGTCTACTTTGTAGTAATCAGCAAGATTTTCTTTTAAATGTTCTGGAAGATTGTCATAATTGTCTTCACCAATACCAAGGACGTTAATGCCTTTATTAGCAAGTCCAACTACGAATTCAATAAAATTTGGTGGAAAATGTGGTGATAAATAAATTACGTTCATTATTTTTTTCCGTTTTTTGTAGTTTTAATTTATGTAAATTATTCTATAGTTTTTAGAAATAAAAGGCAAGTTTTTATGCTTAAGCATACACTTTTAAGGGAATAAAATTTCTGGCCATAAGCTTTACAAAAAATTTATAAAATATAATTTGACGTTACGGGTATGCCGATGTATATTCCATAAGTAAAGTCGTATTGTAATACATATTTAAATCATAGCTTAAGTTAAGGAATATACATTATGGATTGCGAACACGAATGGATGAATATTCTCGCTCAAGCTGAACAAGCAAAGCAAGAAATTATTCCATGAAACAACAGAGAAAAAAGCACTTCCTGTGAAGTGCTTTTTTGTTTTAGCTTTCTTATTTTTTATATTATTTTATTTCAAAATTTTCCGATAATTTAAGTATGAAAAAGCTTAAACTATCTTTAACAATGAAATGTATTTGCGTTGCATTCTTTGCAATGTTCGCTACAATCACGATTGGATGCGGCAAATCAGGAGAAGTAGAAGAAGAACCTTCTTTTATTACTCCTTCTATCCAGAATTTGCAGACACAATCTACGAATATAGCCAAATGCACAGGTGGTATCCTTTCTTTTACATGTGACTGGATGTCACCCGAAAAAGTTAATTCAGCAAATGCATATTTAAGCTTTGTAAAAACCATAGATTTGCCAGTCACAGAACCTATTGGCATTATCGGTTCAGCAGCAGAAATGATTATATCTCAATCAGCAAATGCTGTGATGTCGAACCAGGTAATTCCATTTGATGACACAGCATTTGCGAGAATGGCAACAACAGGTAATTCAACAAACACTTCTGCTGAAATTGCATCAGATTCAATCAATACTCCTGAAGCCATAGCAGATTTCTACAGACGCTATGCAGAACCGATACTGATACCTGTCAGAATCAACACAAATGAAATTGCGGGTCAGTTTTATGCTCAGATTCCGTTCACAACCAATGACATAGCCAGCGCTCCACTGGGAGTTCACCAGATGCTGGTTTACATGAAAATTAACGGTTACAAAACCAACACATTAGCTTTTGAACTGACTTTTGTTCCGTAAACAAAAAAATAATCGAATACAAAAAAAGTTCCCAGCCATTGGGAACTTTTTAATTTGCTAATATTATTTATTTTTCTAGGCTTATGTGAGATGAACTCATAGCATTCTTTTGAAATCTGATGAATGTCGCGGCCTCACTAGTGCTAAACATCATACGCCAGAAAATAATCATGCTGAGCAGAATAAAAATCAGCATAGTCGTATAACCACGTCTATTTAAGCTTTTGCGAAAGCTATTATGATTATTCATTTTCAGGCTCCTTATCAGTATTTTCATTGGAAACTTCTTCGACTTCAGCATTAGCCGTAGATTCAGATGCAGCGTTGCTATTTTCCTGACCTACTTCATCAACAACTGGCTCATACTTTCCAGGTGTTATATATAAACAGTATTTATTTCCGCTATTATTAATATTGCAAATAGCTGTTTGGTCGTCGACACGTTCAAAATCACAGATTGTGAATCTAGAGAACTTCCAGATTTTGCCATTTAAGAAAACTCTGGATTTGTCCTTTGAAACAACAAGTCTGAGATTATCCATAATAAGCTGTCTATCAAAAGCTGTATCAATATACTTCGAGTCCTTAATCAGCGTTCTCAGATGGGTAGTAAACAGAAAGACATTTTCCTGGTCCTGCAGAATTTCTTCCTGATGGTTAAACTGCCTGAAGGTTTCCTGGAAAGCAGGAATACAGAAAAGAATACCAAAGATAGCAAGCACAATCATAAGTTCTATAAGAGAGTAAGCTTTTTTATTCATTATTCAAAAGCACCTCTTTTCTATAGCGTCTGACAGCATTCTTAGTATCTCCGTTAAAAACAGAGAGCACTAAGATAACATTGCCGTTTTCAGTAAATTCAAAATTCAGTCTATAACGGCTATTCCTCAAGGATTCATTATAATTGTTTAACACTCCAATATCACCGAAATCCACACCAGCAAAATAGTCGGCCTTAACTTTATTGGCAAAGCCATCAAGAATAAGCAAAACATCGTTGTTTTCTGCCATTCTGCTAACGACAAGATTCTGCTGACTCATAGAATTAGTAACGGCCATATATATGATTGCTGTAGCAATAAGCAAAACGCTTACTTCTACCAATAGAAGAGCTTTTCGTTTCATTATGCCAGCCCTCCTATAACTGCAGGATAAATACCAAAGAAACCAAGACTGATAGTTAATACAACAGCACCAGCTAATACCAGTGATAAATAAAACAGCTTGGCAGATACACCATCTAACACCATCATAGCTTCAGCATTAAGTCCCTGAGATATGTATTCGAGCTTTTCAGGCATTTCTTCGAAGGTTTCGTGCCCATTCATGATTTCTGACAGCAGAGCAGATGCACTCATGGAATCAGAAACAGTGTTTCCGCTTGCCAACTTACTCTGAACCCTGTTAAGTTCTTCTTCTGATACTGGTTCAGAAAAGGCAGCAACTTCAGATACAGAATTTTCAAATGTAAATCCTGCTTTCATATAAAGGGAAAGCATGGCCGCCAATCTTGCATTCTCACAAAGTCTGATAGCCTTATAAAGTCCGGTTACCCTTCCCCATAATGAGTGCTTTATGAAACGACCAGTCATCATTACATAAAAGCTATCTATAAACAGATATAGAATTATTGCTGGAACAATAAGCGATAGAGGCCAATAGCTCACATTGGCAAAATATAGCAAATGCAGACTCAGACCTTCAAAGAAACTGAGATCGTGGACTAATTGGTGAATACCTGGAAATATCTTAAAATTAAAGAATAAAAGCATTGTTATACCCATTAGCATAACTATAAATGGATATGTAACAAGGAATTTCATTTGCCTACTGCACATCTCACGCCTTATGAGATACTTTGTATATATATCAAATATCTCAATAAGCTTTGCATCACCGATTAAAGGCATCAGCCTAGCAACAACCGGATCTATTTCTTTTAGATTGGCTGAAGCTTCTTCTATTGAATATCCGCTTTTTAACCTTTCAGCAATGTTTTTTGCAAGAGTAACAGCCCTATTCTTAGACTCAGCAGTATTATGCTTCAACAAAGCATTCGCTAAAGGCAACCTACTCTTAACAGCCGCTGACATTAATTGACAGAAACTGATAAGTTCTCCATTTGTTAGTTCAGTTGTATTCATTTCTTCTGCCATATTAACTCAAAATCCCGGTTTTTATTAATTCCATCATTCCGAAAATATAGTATAGAAACACAAAAAGAATTAAGCTTTCTACTATAGTTAGTAATATTTCGTAGCATCTAACCATCTGATTATTCATATAATCAGCATGCTGTTTCATAAATTCTGAGCCCTCTTCAAGAAAGCTTCTATCTTCCCTATTATGTATGCTTAACTGTAAAAACCATGTCAGCATTGGACTAAGCTGAGCATTAGCAATACATTCTTCTGGTTCTATTCCGTTATTCAGGCTATCGACCAGCTTTTTCAGCTTTTTGTAAGATTTTGGAAAGCATATCTTATTGCTTACCATTTCGAGATTCTGCCATTGATGTTCATAGTCAGAAGCAGCAATCATACTGATAATATCAGCTTCCTCGTCTGCTCTATCTGAACTAAAGATGAATTTACCAAAGAATA
>JAZUDR010000157.1:0-22284 GCA_045639725.1 Candidatus Avigastranaerophilus sp.
CTAAAGGAGGAAGGACACATTAATATTCTATAGCAGTGGATGTATAAGGATGATTCGATACGCTTTTGGCTGTTGGCTTTTAGCCGAGAAAACAGCTGCTTACAGCTATCAGTTGTCGGCCGAGAAAATTCTCTATTCTCAATTCAGGCATTGGCAGTGAGTTGGTTCGGCGAAGCAGAAACACACTAAAAGCGTCAGCTAAACAATCCCCTCCCAGGCCCAAAGGGCCGCCCTCCTAGCGCAGCGCCCTTCTAGGCCAAAGGCCGCCCTTCTAGCGAAGCGCCCTAAATTATATTTATTTGATTTTACTATTATATAATAGTACAATATAGATATGATAGCTGAAAACATGGATCCCAATTTTTTTGAAGAAACTTATTACGAGAAGAGAGTCTGGATAGCCTCTGCCCGTTTAAGCAACTCATTAATGATGTTCTCCAAACCATTCATCGGCGAAGACGATGAAATGGGCCGAAATACCATTAATGATATTCTGGTCACCCTTTCAGAGTCTGAAATAGTTCCTAAGTTTATAGTATTCTGGAACAACGCCGTTAAACTTTGTGTAGAAGACAGCAAATTAGTTCCTGTCATCAACAAATTGGAAAAATATGGCGTGCGTGTTCTTGTTGCAGGTCATGCCTTAGATAAACTTAATCTCAAAAGTTCATTACGAGTAGGTAAGCTGGCTAATCATTTTGACCTGGTAGACGCTATGAACCAAGTTCAGAAAGTAATCAATTTCTAACATTTTCAAGAAAAGAATAAAATCTTTACCACTTCTTAAAAAAAATCTTGAATTGTTGATAAAAAACAATATAGTATATTCTTGACACTGTAGTATGCTTGTGTTAATTATTTATCATAGAGTCTTTAATTTGTATCCGTAAGGGTACATGACTTAAAGGTCCCTTATGGACAGGTGAAAGGAGACTTCTTTAATGAAACGTTTATCTGTTTTACTCGCAGTATTGCTTCTCGTATCTGTAGCTTTTACAGCTAGTGCTGAAGAAAAAGTTCTTCTTCAGTATGCCCCAGATGCTGGTACTACTTCAAAATACAAGATGGCAATCAAGGGTAATACCATTGTAACTGCTTTGGGCAAGAATCAGACTACCAATCTTGAAACTGCTATGACAATTCAGCAGAAGGTTACTGGCAAAGACAAAGACGGTAACATCGATATGGAAACCTCTATTCTTGAAGGCAAAATTACAGTAAATGGTACTCCAACTACTATGCCAAATGTTGGCGAACTTATTACCGTAAAAATGGCTCCAGACGGAACAATCCTTTCTCAGACTGGTATGGATGCCCAGAACGGCATGAACAACCAGATGCAGATTAAGTTCCCAACTAACCCAGTAGGCGTTGGTGATACTTGGACTACCAAGGTTGAACCAAATGCTCAGATGCCATTCCCAATGGAAACTGTTTACACTGTTGAAGCTTTTGAAAAGCAGGGCGGTGAAGACTGTGTTAGATTGAAATCTGAAGTTAGCACTGCTAAGAATAGCACTGGCAGCCTCAATGTTGAAGTTAAGGCTAATGGTAAGATTTGGTTTGCCTACAAGAAGGGCATCATGATTATGAATGAAGTAAATTCAAAGATGATCATGGTTATCCAGAATGACCTTGGCAATGGTAAGAAAGAAAACATTACCACCCGTATGAACCTTGGTCTTAAGATGGGTCTCACCAAATAAAAAAAATATTTGAGTGTACCCTTGACGCATTGGCTTTCGTTAATTATAATTTAAAGCAAGATAGAAATATCCGATCTTTGAAAACAACATATTCGGAGTCAGCGTTAAAAATCAAATAGCAATATTTGATGTCTTATTAAATTAAGGAACTGAGACTCCGCTTTTACCCGAAGCGGAGTTTCTTTTATATCCGATACTCTTACCCGGTATCGCTTATGTTTTACCTACCCATGTTCTAATTGTTCTCGTTCTATTTGTTCTCGTTCCACACTCAAAGGAGGAAACCGTATGAGGTTCAAACACAGTCTTATGAGACTCATGGCTACAGCACTTGTTGTTGTAATGTTCATGACTTCCTTCGGTTCAGCTGCTCATGCAGGTCTGTTCACGAAGCTCAAAGACGCTGTCTCTAACCATCCGGTTAAATCTGCTCTTGTTGGAATCGCAGCAGTTGGTGGCTCTATACTGGCCGCTCCATACATAGCAAGTGCCGTAGGCTTTGCTTCTGGTAGCATTGGCGCAGTAGCAGCAGGTGCATCAACCTCAGTTGCAGCAGCAGGTGCAGGTCTTGCTACAATAGGCTCAACCATTTGGGGCGGCATTAGTGCAGCAGGCGGATTTGTAACTGGTGTTCTTGGTACCATTGGTGGTGCTATAGGCAGCGTGTTCTCTGGTATCGCAGGTTTCGTTGGTGGAATTATTGGTAGTCCTTTGTTCGTTCCCGCACTTTGCATCGTTGGTGCAGCAGTAGCTGGTTATTTGCTCTATAAGCATTATAAGCGCCAGAAACAGACTGTAACTAACAGCAATGACATCCCAACTATAAGTGTATCAGATAGTAATGAAGTTGCTCATGTCGCTCAAAGTGAAGATCCGAACGCAGGTGTAATTCCAGTAGCCAACAGTCAGTCCCCCGTTGAAGCTAACAAGTCTTCTGTAACAGATGCCGAATTAGCAGCTGTTGATGCTTCTTCAAGCTCATCAGATGAATTAACTCAGGCTCATTCAGATTATATTGAAGCTTACAACAAATACATTAACTTAGTCACTAACATTGGTGGTTCTGAAAATCTCGATGAAGAAGTTAGATCCAACATGCTCAGAAGTGACACACAAGCAGCTCTCACCGAATATCGTGAAGCTTATAACCGCTACGTTACATTACTCAGACAGAGCAATTCTAACTAGCACCATAAGATAAAAAAATTCCCGGGCCGTAAGGCTCGGGATTTTTTTTGCTCTTTTTACTTGTAGTTTATTACGGTCTTACAAGATAGAAACCGTGCCAATCGCCATCAGTCTGTTCATGGAGGTCAGTCCAGCCATTTTCAGCAAAGGCCTTCTTAACCAGTTCAGCATTAGCAGAATTTACACCTGAGAATACACCCCAACCACCTTTTTTAACCCATGGTGAGAAATAAGGTAAGTATTCAAGAATAACTGGTGATGTAATATTGGCTACGATACCATCAGCAAGCTTTTCAGGCTTATATTTTCCAAGGTCAGCACAAATCATATCGAGACCTTCTGGAATATTATTCAGCTTGGCATTCTTCTTCATATTTTCAACGGCAGCACCTTCAATTTCAATTGCTACCCCACCCTTAGCCTGCTTCTTCATAAGATAGAATGAAAGAATGCCGCTACCAGCACCAAGATCCAGAAAATACTGGTCCTTCACGTCGAGCTTAGACAAATAATCTAAGCACAGTCTGGTAGTTTCATGGGTGCCAGTTCCGAAAGCCATACCAGGATCAATCAAAAGAGTGACAGCCTTGTTTTCGCAAGGAAGTGGAGCTTCCCAAGGTGGTCTGATGACAATTTCTTCACCCATCTGAATAGGCTTGAAGAATTTTTTGAAGTTTTCCATCCAGTCCTGATTATCTTTGTATTCTTCTGTAGATAAAGCATTTTGCTGGAGTCCAAAATCCTTCAGCCAAGCAACGATAGCGTCTTCAATACTCTTAGTATCCTGTTCAATGGTAGAAGCAATAAAGCTTACAATAGTTTCGCCGGTATAAACGAAATCAGTTTCGCCCATTCCTTCATCTCTTATCAGAGGATTAGAGAATGTGCTGACACCAAGATATTCAGCAAGTCCCAATAATGGTTCTTCATAATCTGATGGAACAGAAATATTAAAACGTTTAAGCATTTTTATATCCTTCTTTAGCTATACTTTTCAATCAATTCGGAAATCTTCTTAAGGATTCTATCATCCTTCTTAGCTATCACTTTTAACTTATCAATAACGACTTCGGCATCAGAATAACGTTTCATGGCATACAAGGCTTCAGCCTTACCAAGATAAGCATATTTATCATTCGGGTCGTATTCACTGATTATTTCTTCAAAGGTTCTTAAAGCTCTATCATTAAGACCGACTTCAAGGAACATTCTGCCAAGAACGTTTACAGCGTAAACATCATCTGGTTCATAGTTCAGCGAGAACATCAGATTGTAGATGGCATTCGGGAAGTCACGCAAATCCTGATATGCTTTTGCAATATTATAATAAGCAAAAGAATAGTCTGGCATAATGGAAATGGCCTTTTTAAGATGCTTTACGGCTTCTTCCGGGCGCTTGAGGTCAACAAGAAGCTTTCCATACTGGCTGAGAGTATATGGGTCATCTTCATCTAGATTCAAAGCCAGTGTAAAATGTTCTTCTGCCTTAGCATAGTCTTTTTTATCCAGGTAAATAACACCAAGGTTCTTGAGAATAGAAGCCTTGTCTTCTGTAAAAGCAAGAGCAGAGTTGAAATGTTCTCTAGCTTCTTCTTCCGTAGAAGTTTCAAGGCAGATTCTGCCAATATAATAATGAGCGTCTGAATTGTTGTTATTAATTGTAAGAACCTGGTTAAACTGCTTCTGAGCCTTCTGATAATCACCATTTTCCATGTGAATTCTTCCAGAAAGAACAAAGGCCTGAACATTCTTAGGTTCCTTGCCAATGATTTCCATGCAGAGCTTCTGGGCTTCATCAGCTTCGCCGGCTTCAAACAATACAGTTGCAAGACTCAGTTTATTATACAAATCATTCGGGTCTTTGGTTGCCAGCTTCCTGAGCATGTTAAGGCATTTTTCATAATCACCTTTTGTGCGATAAGCTAATGCCAAGGAATTCAGTGCATACTTGTCGTCAGGCTTGATAGCAACGGTATGTTCAAGTGTTTCAATAGCTTTATCAACATCACCTGCTTCAAGGTAGGTGTTTCCTAAAAGGTAATTAGTATAAAGGTCTTCACTCTTTACCTGCAGTGAACCACCCAATAAAGCCTTTGCACCATCAAAATCCCCCTGCTCCTTTAATACCATAGCAAGCTTGTTGGTGGCATAAATATCATTTGGCTTCAACTTTATAGCTTCTTCAAAATATTTACGGGCGTCATCATACTGCTTCTGTTTTAAAGCTTCATTCCCCTTGGCATAAACTTCCTGAAAATCCATACCATTAGCTCCTTACTGAATTCTTAGATTCTATTAATTGTAATAATTCTTCTTTAACAACCGGGCTGGCATCTTTTGCCCAATCATCTAACTTACTACCATTAAAATCATCATCATTTTTTAGAATACGCAATATCATCAGTTTTGTCCAATCATTAGAGCTTTCAAAAGAATTCGATAGCTCTTGCGCATCCTTATAATCACCTAATGCATAAACATTAAATTTACCACATTCTGGCGAAATAATCTCAAATGTTTCGAATTTAATAATATTTTCCAATAAATCCCGAGCTTCTGCACTGACAATTATTTGATTATTATCCTGAATTCTAGCTATTGTCTTATAATCTACAAGACAGTCACCGGCCATCCAGGGCTCTGCAGCTTCAATGTTTGGCTTCACAAGTATCAATCTGCTTGCATGCATCGTTATTTTCGGAAGGAAATAGAGACTCTTTTCGGCAGTCAACCCGTTGTTCAGATTCCTAGCGAACTCAACTGCTTCCACGAGTGAATCCTGTTCGTTTTTACCATAAAACAAAGTGAAAATTCCGTTCGTCTGCAATCTGATGGAGCAGTTCTTCTTTGTCTTTATCTGTTCCTTTGCTAAATCGAAGCATTGTTTAATCGATTCACTGATTTTGACGCTATCAATCTTCTGAACAGCCTCAGATATACCACTGAAATAAACAAATACAGAAACAGCCAGTTGTTTGTTATCTTCTTTTGGTTTTTCAGCACTGGCAGCCTCAGTTATAGCAGATTCTTCACCGGTTTTTATTCGTGTGTCCTTGCTCCTTGACAATCTAGTAATGCGTTTATAGATTTCATCGGAATAAATATGCATAAACCAGTATAATGCCAGATATGCAAAGACAAACAGCATTGTCAGCTTGTCTCTTAAAGGAGCAATAGCCTTTATTCCGTCCTCGCAGTTCCAGGTTGTGCAAACAGTGCCTATTCTGCTAGTTCCGCTCAAAACTGGAAACATTACCTGAAAGATTTCAGCATTACTTCTTTTGAAAACAGATGGTTTATCGGAATTCAATGATTTTCTGTAATTTTCATCATCAACACTACTGCCAATTCTATTAAAATCAGTATGGAATACATATGCATCATCCTTTATTGCAGCAGCCATGGCAAAATCTTTATTTTCTGCAAGAAGTTTAACAGACTTTTCAAATTCCTCTTGTGAGTTTCCTTCAATAAGCTTAATAGCACTAGGCATAAGCATCCTTGTCATGCTTATACATTCATTTTCTACAAAATTGTTACGCCAGAACGGCCCATACCATTGCCTTAAAATATAGGCACCGGCAAAGAAAAGAACAAGCATTACCAAGGTTGACGAACCAACAAGAGCATATCTTATGCTTGAATGAGCCAGATACTTCACTGACCATACAGAACCAAAGAAAACAAAAATAAGTGCAAATACCAGAATATTTCTAAATCTGATATGTGATATCTCAATCTCTTCTGTATTTCTAAAAAAGCCTATTCTAAGAATATATTTCACTCTTTCACGGCCATACAAAGGCATTGCTGCTTCCACCAAAGAAGTTCTACCTGAAGGCTCCTTAAAAGGTGTCATTATTAGGAACTGAGCCTTCATTGCCTCTGCCTCTGCTGTTTCAAAAATACCTACAGGCAGTGCATATCCTTCGGAACGTGCAAGTATAGAACCGTCACCGAGCTGAACCACAGCATATGCAATGGAATTTTCTGCTAACACATTAGAAAGCTTTGAGGTGATATCAATTCTTCTATCTAATAAATCAATTATTTCGTGAGCGAGAGACTTAGTAAGCTCAATTCGTCTTGCATTAAAGCTGTGTTTTGTTTCATTCTCATTAGAAACAGTAAAGAAGATTGCAAAAACCAGAAAAATTAAAATGAAGACAAAAGCCAATGATTTTTCAAGCAAATCAGAGCTGCGTATTATTTTCATAATATATCAAAGACCATCTCGTCTGGCCATTTTGATAAAAAGGTCTGCCAAATCAGGATCGAACTGAGTACCTTTGCATCTTTCTATTTCATGCAGTGCATCTTCAGTAGACATAGCGGTTCGATAAGGTCTGTTAGTAGTCATAGCATCGAAGGTATCGACAATGCTGACAATGCGTGCAAGCAATGGAATTTCTGTTCCCTTCAGACCATCAGGGTAGCCTTTACCATCATATCTTTCATGATGATGCTTAATTATTGGCACAACATTCTGCAAGAATTCAACATTGCCAAGAATAGAAACACCAACAGTAGGATGGGACTTCATAATAACAAATTCACTGTCATCCAGTCTGCCAGGCTTATTAAGAACAATTTCAGGAATACCTATCTTGCCAATATCATGAAGCATACCGCCAAGACGGATTTTTTCAATGTCGGATTCTTCAACATTGGCTTCTTTTGCTAATTTAACAGAATAATTAGTAACCCTGTCTGAATGTCCCTTTGTGTAGCTATCCTTTGCGTCTATAGCATTAGTAAGAGCTGAAAGAGTATCAAGGTATGCCTTTTCAAGATTGTTAAACAATTCGGCATTCTGAATAACAAAAGCAATCTGGCTGCCCAATATTTTGAGCAAGTCCATATCTTCATAGGTATACAAAGCATTACGATGCTTATTTGCAACCTGAATAATCCCAAGAAGGGTATCTCTTGGCTTCAAAGGAACAATGAGTGAATCCTTCAGCACTATTCCTTCTATTTTATTTACTTCTGAAGCAGCAAATTCGGAGCCTTCAAAGCTGTTAATAGTCTTAACCACTCCACTGGCTCTAACAGATTTGATTAGTTCAGTATATCCATCTGGCGCGTCAGCAATGAATTTAGCCTTCTTGCCTTCACCGGTAAAAAGCCTTACCATATAAGGCCAATCCAGCTTTTCATGGAACAGATACAAACAAGCAACATCACTATCGGTGCCTTCACTGGCTATAGGAAGGAATTTATCAACCAATGGCTCTAAGTCACGATTAGTAACGATTTCTCGGCCAAGAATAAACACATTTGAAAGCACAAGCAAACGCTTGAACATTCTTTCATAAAGAATAGCGCTTTCCAAAGAAGAAGCGGCTCGAGAAGCCAATACAGGCAGTATTTCACAAACATTATCCGGGGCTTCTGAATTAAGCTTCAACCCAATAACCCCAAGCATTTTATGCCTACGAACCAAAGGAAGCAGGATAAAATCATCCATAGAAATAATTTCAGATTCTGTTTCCTGCCAGCGCGCATATTCCTTCTTGAAACTGGCTCTAAGCTTTTCCATCTTTTCTTCGAAAATCAGGTTACTGACACGTATATCAAGTTCTGATGGGTCTTTGCCTGTCAAAGAAATGAATGAAGAGTCTGCTTTGCATATGATAAGCACTTTTCTTAGAATAGCCTTCAAAAGTGAGTCTAATTCTATGAAAAAGCCAGTTTCATCAAGGGTTAGCAATTCCTTGATCTGTTTTTTGAGAATCTCATTTTCCTGTTGGAGAGATTCACAGCTTGGCATAGGTGCCGATGGTTTTAACCAGTCAATATTGAACATAGTTTAATTTTACCATTAAAAAAGCATTTATACAATCATTCTTCAACGATTATACGACCTTCAGTTTTTAGGGCAATAGGCGCCTCCTGACTTGCAGAAGCAATATAATTCTTTATTACTTCACGCTGGGAGTCTAGTTTTGCTACATCAGTTCCCCTAGTAAACGGAATATAATTATCACCGCCGTCGGTCAGGAAACTATTTGTAACAACCTTATAGACCTTGTCAGGAACAATATCTTCACCGTTTATTGTAGCTTTTGTAAGCTTATAATCATTTCTGCTCTTATATTCATAAGCATAAGCAAGACCAGAAACCTGCAAAACCCCTCTCTGACGGCTAGCAGAAATTGTTAAAGCTTCAATAATATCAGAACCCTTTAAGTTCATTGTAACAATTCTGTTAGCAAAAGGCATTACAGTATACAAATCACCTAATGTGAACCTGCCTTCGCTAATATTATTCTGAATACTGCCACTATTCTGCAAAGCCACATCAGCACCGGTAGCAGCCAGCATAGCATCTGTTACAAGATTACCAATTGGGCATTCCCCATAATATGATCTTGAGTATTCAGAAGCGAAATTACCGATAAAGGTATCTCTTTGAGCTCTAATAGCAGCAGTTGCATCATCTACAATCTTTGCCATTTCTGGGTCTTCATCGTATTCTGCTATATTAGTGCCAATTCTTCTTGATGAAATTCCAACAATCTCTACTGGTCGTTTCTTTGTAATTTCCAGATTGAGGATGTCTATTTCTTTCGTCTGATTATAGGCGCTTACAGAATATACAATAACACCGTCTTTAGCGAACGGAGAAGGTGCTTCCATATCTGTATCAAGCATAAAGCAGATGTCTGGAGAAGCAGAGGCTATTACCTTCCATTCGTCAGCAGTAATATATTCCTTATTGTATTGAGTCAGCAAAGCAACAACGTCTGCGCCTTTTGCTCTAAGAGAGTCTACACGTTTTTTCAGAATTAAATCCGGTTCTGCAAAACTCAAACCCTCTACATTTTCCTTTGCAGCTAAGTTTGGAGTATTAACAGGGCTAATCCCCAATAAGCCTATTTTTAAATCATTTGGAGCATCGAGCAAAATTTCATCAGAAAAATAATCGGGAGTCTTTCCATCGGCAGTATTAGTTACATTTGAGGAAAGAAGTTTAAAACTGTTTGCCTTAGCTATTTCTGCCAATCTTTCCTTGCCGAAAGAAAAATCGATATTTCCAACAAGCATGGCGTCAAGTTTCATAGCATTAAATACCTTAGCTACAGCTTCACCTTTGGTTAGAAAGGCTTCAGCAGTGCCAGACAATTCAGCACCTAAGGAAACAAAGCAATATGGCTCATCCTTGGCGGTAAAAGAAGCTATTTCCTCTTTTATCACAGAAGCCATCAAAGCTGCTCCACCCATTGTTTTGCCTTTATACGGCTTAAACTTTGCTGTCTGAGGATACAAATGGGCGCGTCCCAAGCCAGTCACAACAAAATGACAAACCCTGTATGGGCTAGGATAAACAAGCCACACGACTGTGGCTATAAGAACAAATATAGTAAAAATCAAAAAGGCCTGGCTTAGTTTTGCATTCATGGATATAACTCCTAAAAACATATTAGAGCCTATTCAAATGCAAATCAAGAGAATTTTTAGCATAAAAAAAAGACCACCCTTACGGATGGTCTTTTTTTTACTATTAATTAGTATTTAGACAATTCAGAAAGTCTCTTGTTGTATACTGCTTTTTCTTCATCAGTAGCAGCGTTGTTAGAATTGTGAACGATACCGGCACGAATTTCAACAACTACGTCTTTTACAAGAGCGCGGCTCTGTGGATCGAGCTTAGCTAATCTGCTGAGGAAGAAGTTGTAATACTTACCGCTCTGACCGTTATTAACCTGGATATCCCAAACAACGATTCTGGCAAGGAGGCTAGCGTCATCTTCGCGAGCTTCATAAGTAGTATTAACATCTTCAGAAACTTCTACAGAGTAATTGATGTTAGCGTTAGCAGTTCTCTTGAATTCGTTAATGCTCTTAGACTGATTAACGATATCATCCATCAACATACCCATAGTTCTAGTAGAAACTTCCTGGTCATAGCTGAACTGTTCAGCAGCCTGACTGGTCTGTTCACTTTCCTGGCTAGTCTGAGCAGACTGTTCAGAATCAGTGTTTTCTTCGGCTGGGATTTCTGGAATAGCTGGATCTTCGCCTGCTACTGGAGCTTCTTCAGCTGGAGTTTCTTCTGCTGGAGTTCCAGAGGTTTCGAAAGAGTTACCGTCACCAGACAAACCCTGGTCATCATTTGATGGAGTACCAGTGAAGTAATTGTCTCCACCGTTGTCGCCACCGGCGCTCTGGCTAGCAGTGTTTCCACCAGCGCTTGGCTTACCAGCGTTCAACTTTCTCCAATGACCCTTGATATACTTACCATTTTTGTCATAGTGGCCACAAACCCATACTTTGTTCTTCTTACCAAGAAGCTTCTGCTTAGCCCATACGCCAGTATCCATGATACCATTGGTAACCTTAGCACCAGCAGTCTTAATACCCATTTCAACCTTCTTAGCAACAGTCTTTACGCCATTCTTAATAGCGTTAGCTGTCTTAACGGCAGCTTTCTTAACTGCCATGGCTGCTTTATGGGAAGCCTTCTTAATAGCCTTGCCAACTTTGGCGAAAAAGCCCATCTGTTTCTTTCCAGAACCAGGGCCTGCGTATACATCTGTTGTAGAAAGGATCATGCAGAGCATAGCAACAAGTGCTGCTGTTTTTGTCCAAGATTTAGACATATTTTCCTCCGTTAACAAAAATAGTAAACCTTACAGATAATATAAATAATATCTTCTTATGTACCTATATTACTGAATTTGTACAAATAAGTTTACAGAAATTTTCACTAAACCGCAAGTTTTATGTGAATATTTTTTTATAAATATTTCAATTTTTATTTGAAAAGTTTCTTAAGACTTTTGCCTAATTTGTTTCCGACGTCACCAAGCTTATCGGTAATTTTTTCGGCAGCTTTCTCTACTTTATCTTTAGCGCCACCAAGATTATTCTTTTCAAGAATCTTGTTCAGTTCATTGGCAACAGACTTCTTAGCAATATCAGACAAAGGCAGATCAATACTCGGAGAAGTCAGACTACCCTTAACTTTGCTACTAAGCTTCAAAGTTTCAGAATTTCCAATAAGCTCCTTCAAATAACCACTATCACAAGTGGCCTTTCCAAGTTCAAAATCAAGACTGCCATCAAGAGTTGTATCCAAACCGATAGACCCTCTATATACAACCTTGTTATCCTTGGAGGTGCCCATTGTATTATTAGATGAGATTCTACCGTCAGATATTACATAATCGCCGGAAAGATTTTCGATAGTGCCAGAAGCAAGAGACGGCTTCTTAAGTTTATCAGCAATCTTCTTAATAACATCTGGGGAGTCGTAACTACCCTTAGGCATAGCCAGACTAGCATTACCGTTTATACTATTAAGCCCTGTTGTATTTCCTGTGAATTTTGCAGTCCCGTTTATGCCACCTTCAAGTGTCTTATGGTATTTGGCATCAGCGTTAACCTTAAGGAATTCCTGAGTCATAAGCTGGTTGATATTCGCGTCTACATCAAACAGTATTGGTTCTGAGGCAAGATTTACCTTGGCTTTTGCGGTTATATCACCATCGAAAAGCTTTAATGAAGCTGTAGCAACGTCCAGAATGTTATTGCAGTAAATAGCTCTTGCAGTCAATTTCTGATACGGGAACTTCATTGATTCGCCGCCTTCAGTTATTACTGCAGTTACAGTACCAACCGGAACATTAGCAAGACAATCAACCTTTATTTTTTCTAAGGCGCCAGTAACACTACCATTACCAGTGCCTGTGCCGAGAACTTCAAAGCCACTGTCCTTCAGGAAAAACCCTGCAGCGTCAGTTATATCTAACGGAGAAACAGTGAACTTAAAGTTGGTTATGAACTTGGCCCAGTCTTTCAAATTACCGGAAACATTAGCTTTTGAGGTTCCCCAGTAAGCTGTCAGGCTTTCAGAATCCAAACCGTCGTTATTGAAGTTAACACGACCATTGATTTTTTCAATCGGGCGAAGAACTGCAGGATGAGTAAATTTAACATCTACCAACTGAGCAGAACCCTTTATAGCCGGAGCAGAGGTTGAGCCTTGCAAACTGGCATTCAAATCAGCCTTACCACTAAAATCAAGTTCTGGAGACATATCAGGAACAAAAGCACCAATAAGCTTTCTTACATCCGCCAGATCAGTTCCCTTAATATTAGCAACTGCAGCAACCTTCATATTCTTGAAATCACTGACAGTACCATTAAAATCAAGTTCACCACCTAATAGACCGGCCTTGATATTATTCATAATAAGCTTGTCTGTGTCAGCAGTAACAGTTCCGTTAAAATCCTTAACTACCATTCCATATTGTGAAACATCAGCATAAACATTCTTAGCAACAATCTTTCCACTAGGCTTTGGATTATCAACTGTTCCACCAACCTTTAAGTCCACATCAAGATTACCTTTATACTGTCCATCCTTTACAGGAAGACCAAACAGACCATTAGCAAGCTTTGAGAATTCGCCAACACTGATATTACCCTTAGCGGCGCAATCAAAACCTATATCCTTCTGGTTCTTAACAGTTCCGTTAACCTTCAGTGACGCACCAATAGCTGAAGCAGTCATGCTTTCTATATCAATGGAACCGCATTCCTTGCCGACACCGTTAAGCCTGATATTGATGTCATCAATATTCCCAGATGCTGAGGTTGTTTTTTCTGTCAGCTTTATATTTTTGGAAGTAACAGAACCGTTCAATCTTAGAGTTGCAATATCTGTCAGTTTTCCGTTCACATTGCCTTCTGCAGCAACATTACCTTTTATGGCAATCTGATTCATGGCTTCAGGCAAATATGCCTTAAGGTTCTTTAATAGGTTTTCAATACCCACGTTAATGCCAAAAACAGTATTCAAGGTCATATCATCAAGAGCAATTGTCAGACTCTGAAGCTTAACACTTGTATCAGCGAGAGCTACTTCAAAATCAGTAACCTTAACCTTGTTGGTATTATCATAAGTTACATTACCCTTCTGAATAACTATTTTTTCAGAAACATAGCTAGTAGATACTTCCAGTTTCTGAGGCTGAGCAGTAACAGCAAGTTCCATCGGTTTGTCACCGTCCATGGCAACCTTAACATCAGCGCCTATGGTTCCACCCGAAAGATTCAAGCCATATTCTGCAGGGACATAGTCTTTTACCATTGGCCATACTTCGGAAACATTCAATGCAGATACATTAGCATCAACATTCAGCTTAAGCGGAGTCATCTGCGGCATATCTGCACTGCCCTTTACTGTCAGCAGAGGTTCTACATTAACATCGTAGCTCTTAACTTCTACTGCATTGGTATTAATATTGTATTCAACACTGGCTCTAACGGTAGAACCTGTAACATCCTTAAGATAATTCTTATAATCATCAGGAACATATTTTCTGACTTCGTTAATGTCAGTTACTTTTAGATTGATATTGGAAACGACCTTTGAAGGCCAGTATAAGTCGCCGGTAGCATTTACGCTAGCCTTATCAACCCATTCTGCGTCAATTTCATATGGAAGACCGGAAGAAACAAGAGAATAGCTTATTGCAGCCTTATTGAGCTTTATATTATAGTTACTTTTAGAAGCACCATCGATATAATTTAACCTGATATCGTTTATTTCGAGACTTTTGAAAGGGAAATTTATGCTGTTCAAATCAAAAGAAGACTGACCTCCAGCATTTGCTTTTGCAACATCATTGCTTTTGATAGCTTTCATTTCCAATAAAGTTGAGGAAGATGCTATGCAAAGATAGTCAACCATAATATTCCCGCTTATGGCAGATAAGAAATCAGGTCTTACCCTTACGGAAGCTATGTAAGAATCAAGCTTCATATCTGCTGAATCAGTCGCAATATGTATATTAGTCAATTCTATTGATGGGAAGCTCATTCCGATTTTCTGGAAGCTTACATCCATATTTATAGCTTCGCTGACCTTCTGGTTAACTAGCTTTTCAAAATTGCTATCACTGGTTAATTTATTCAGGACATAGAATATGGCTATACCAACAGATATCAGCATAAACAGACAGAAAACAGCAAAAATTTTCAGATAAAAGCGCCAGCCTCTTTTTTTCTTAGGCTTTGTAGTGGTTTCGTTTTCTACCTTATTGTCTATAGTCTGAGTATCGTTTTGAGTATCACTCATTTTCATGCCTCCAATATATTTGTAAATTAATGTACCATAAAGGCGGAACAAAAATAAAGAGTCTTTACAGAAATTAACTATTTGAATCAAATCTATAGCAAAAACTGCCGATTAATAAGGATAAGATATTGCTAAAATTATCGGAGGCTACATGCTGCGACGCAGATTATATGTAAAAATCAACAGAAAAGCGAACCGTCTTTATTCACTTGTTCTGCTTATGATGATCTTCTTATTTAATGGTTGTTCTGCAACACACAGAGGCGACCTTACGTTCAACGACCCTCAGAGCAACACCTTTAATATCTCTGGGAAAATAGTTCTGAACGACATAGTAGAAACAGATTCTGCACGCACTTCATTAGCCACCATCTCCGATTTCACATATTTCAAGATAACAGCCGGTGATGTTTCAACTCAGGCCGACAAAAATGGTAATTTTAGCTTAAAGGGTATTCCTTTTTCTGATTCAATAGTTGTAAAAGCAGTTGCTAACAAAATTGGTCTGCTTTGCCGTGTTACTGCTGATGAAATATGCTATTCTGATTTAAGCTCATTAGAAATCAATCTGGATACAACTTCAGAAGCTTTGGTTTACCAACAGGGACTTTTATTAAAGAAAAACCTAACTCCAGCAGACATCAGGGCCAGAGAATATGAAGCAGGTCTATCAGAAGTAAAAACCGCAGTAAAGCTTGCTATGCAGCTTCCAAAGCAATCAATAAAGACTACAGAGCTTGATATTGACGCAGTAGTTTCAGCAGCAAAAAAAGTTGCACAAAACTGCACAGAACGCGATTCTGTTCTGAAAGACGCTAACACAGTATTAAAGAATGCTTTCCTAAGAAAAGATCTTGGCTTAATAAAGCTATATCTTTCACCCTCATTCGGTAACGATTGGGATTCATCTTCCAGTTGGAGTGACGCTATAGGTTATTTTGAAGAAATGTTCAACAAAGGTTACTTCAAAAAATTCACCTGGGATATCCAGGATATTGAGTTGCTCGAAAACAACAAAGCCCGTATCCGCACAAAAGTCAGTGCAATACTAATGAATAAGAACGATGAAGTAACCTTAGACCGGACATGGGAATTCGATGCAATGTGGCGCCTCGAAGGCACATTATGGAAGCTATATCGAAATATGCCTTACAGAGAAAAGCACCCGACTCAGGCTGATGCAGACAGCAGATGGGGAGAAATTGCAGCTGTATTTGTCGAACTTCAGAACGCTGTAGAAAAAGAAAATATCACCACTATTTCTAATAGAGTTTCTGAAGCCTTCAGAAATGAATTTGACGGTAACAGCACAAAAAGCGATTTAATCCTGACTGCCACAAGCCGTTTCAACAAAATGGATGTAAAGGTATCGGAATATACTATTGATTCAGTGCAGTTTACTACTGCTGACGAAGCCAAGGTAACCTGTCATGGTCATATCAAGGTAATCAACATAATCCAAGGTGTTGATATTGATAGTGGTGAAGTTCAGGCTATGATTACCTTCCATAAGGAAGACGGCATATGGCGTATTTATCGTGACATGCCCTACAGATTCACCCACCCCACTACACTGCAGTAAATAAAAAGCCCCGAGTCCAACAAAGGATTCGGGGCTTTTTTATTAGCTTATTTTAATGCTTTAAGCTTATTCTGAAGTTCAACGTTCTTGGGTTCGAGGAATAATCCCTGCTGCAGAAGGATTGTTATTTTTTCCTTATCATCAGGCATCTTTAGCTCTGAAGCCATCTTAGTCAGGACTTCAACATGAGTATGAGAATAATCACACTGGATATTGTTTTCCTTAAGCAGCTTTCGAGCTTCCTTAACAGTCATGTTGCAATCATAATCCGGGAATTCCTTTTTAATATAGAGTATCTGTTCATCGGCATCCGGATTTTCAGAATCATATTCCTTTGATACAACCAGTGCAGCAATACAAACAGGCAAATTGCCTTTTGCATTCATAACACTAGCTACACCACGAAGACCGGCAGCCATATCTTCTGCATTGTTAGCCAATTCAATAGCTTTTTCGTAAGCAACCTGAGCATTTACAATGTTCTGTTCATCTCCAGAGAACAAGTATAAAAAGCCTCTTTCAATATAGTATGCAGAGCGAACCGGATTCCATGACACACAATTCTGGATATTTTCTAGAGCGTCCTTGTATAGCTTTTCCTGGAAGTCCAGAACAGCCAGCAGATAGTATCCATCAGCTATTGGTTCCTGAACCCATTCAACCTTCTTTGTATTACCCTTATTAGTCATCTGGTAATATTCCTTTTCAATCATTGAATAGAAGGTTTTGTATTCGACTGCATCAGTATCCTTGAAATTCTTAGCCGGTGCAACCATGTCGTTAGCAATCTTTCTTGCGCCTTTGATATCGCCTATTTTAATGTGTTCCATATAAGCAATCATCATCTGGTTACCCTTATCGATAGCGTCAAGAACAGCACTTCTAGTGGTGCCTGAAGCTGTTTCCTGAGCCTGCAAGGCTGGAGCCTGACAATTAAGCATTGCTACCATAGCTAATATTGATAATAATGAACGTTTAAGCATTGTCTATAACTTCCTGTTTTTTGATTACGCGCAATATACATTATTGCTATAATTAATTCAAGAGACTAGAGGAAATATTCCAAGAATTATCGGAGTAGTCTGAACAATAGGTTGAAAGCGGTTTTACAAACACGCGTCCTAACCATTTCTCTGCTTCCCGGCCAATCGACAAAGCTGGTTTCAACTCCATCTGGTCCCGCAACAGCAACCCATGCTGTGCCAGGTCTCTTCCCTTCTAACGGATCAGGACCAGCAACACCTGTAGTAGAAATAGCCCAATCAGCCTTCAGAAGCTTTCTTGCACCTTCAGCCATTGCTTCTGCAGTTTCCTTAGAAACAGCACCATATTTATCTATGATTTCGTGTTCTACCCCTGCCATTTCCTTAATTTCGTTGCAATAGGAAGTCAAAGAGCCTTTGAAGCATGTGCTTATGCCCGGGCAGGCAGTAATCTGCGAAGCCAGCATTCCACCAGTCAGGGATTCAATACAGCAGAAGGTCTGTTTCTTTGCGTCGAGAAGCTTCTTGATAACAGATACAATAGTGTCATCATCAAATCCGAATACGCAATCAGAAAGAATGTCGCAAATATCGTCAACTACCGGTTTAACGATTTTTTCTGCTTCTTCTATTGTGTCACCAACAGCCGCTACTCTGATGTCAACTCCAGCATCTCTGCAGTATGTGCCAACACCGGGAATTGCGAGATTCGTATATTTTTCAATCTTTTCGGTCAGATGTGATTCACCTAGGCCAATTGTCCTTATAATCTTGTGATACAAGCATTTGCTGCTGACAGGAAGCTTAGGTTCTACTTCTTCAGTCCACATTCTTGTCATTTCGTGAGGTGGACCAGGTAATGTAATAATTATTTTCCCATCTGCGGTTTTTACAAACCAGCCAGGAGCAGTCCCAATAGGATTTGGCAAAGTTACGGCGCTCTTTATGAGCCAGGCCTGCTTAGCGTTGCTAGGCGGCATCGGTCGTTTTCTTGCTGCAAATTTTTCTTCAAGCTCTTTATAAAGCTGAGCATCAACATAAGGCTCTTCACCAACATAAGCGGCTATAGCTTCTCTTGTCATATCGTCATCTGTTGGCCCAAGACCACCGCCTAATATAGCGATATCTGAACGGGAAAGAGCATTCTTTATTGTTTCTATTAAACGTTCCAGATTATCTCCAACTGTAGATTTTCGATAAACTGCTATACCTAAGTCTCTTAAACGGGTGCTCAAATAAGTAGCATTCGTATCAACGATTTCACCAAGAAGAAGTTCTGTTCCGACGCTGATAATTTCAGCAACAAGATTTTCTGCCATTATTTCCTGCTTTCTTTTGTAAAAATTAGTATATGTCTACTTCTTATAATAGAAGCCTTGTATCGACTACAAGAACAATCAGTAAATCTATGAATTTACCAGATAATTCTTTTGTATTATAATACCACCTATTCAAAACTAAGGTATATATAAATGAACAAAGCTATTTTTTTAGATAGAGACGGAACATTGAATCCGGATCCAGGATACATTTCAAACCCAGATGAATATTGGCTTTATGACGGTGTAACAGAAGCACTGGCAAGATTGAAGCAAGCTGGCTATCTGCTGATTCTGATTACCAACCAGTCTGGGGTTTCAAGAGGCATAGTCAGCGAAGAACAGCTTAATGCTGTTTTCGCCAAAATGAACAAGCTCTTAGCTGATGGGGGTGTAAAGCTTGATGGAATCTACTATTGCCCACATCATCCAGACCATCCATATAAAGGCGTTGCAGAATGTAATTGCCGCAAGCCAAAGCCTGGCATGATTCTGCAAGCAATCAAGGACTTCGATGTAGACCCCTCTGTCTCTTATATGATAGGTGACAGAACCTCAGACATAAAAATTGGTTTAGCCTCAAATGTCGCACCTGTATGCATTCAGGAAAAGCCCTTCGAGGGCTATGAAAATGTGCCAACCTTTGCGACTCTGGCTCAGGCGGCCGACTATATACTAATTCATAATGTATAATTGATAACTGCTCATAGAGTATATAGAATCTCTGCTTCTTTTATTTGACAAAATGCTGGGTATGACAGATAATTGTGTACCCTACTGTTTGAGGATTAAAACTGCATTATCTGGGGAAAAAACCAATGGCACAAGCAACTATAGACAATACTATTCAGAACAAAACGGGAGCCAGTGAATTTAAACTGACTCTGGTTTCTTTTCTATATTTCTTTTTTGTAATCTGCTCATACTATGTCTTAAAGCCTCTTAGAGACGGTTTGGCAATGGAATTTGGCGCCACCAACATTAATTATCTGAACATTCTTTCAATGTTCAGCCTTCTTGTTGTTAACGCTGTTTACTCTTTAATAGTAGGTAAATACAAAAGAGAAATCTTTATTCCTGCCATTACCTCTTTCTTCCTGGTTTCAATTCTGTTCTTCTGGTCTATATTTACATACGTCAGACCTATTCAGGAAATGCAGGAAGCTCAGAAGAAAAAGAAAGCTGAAGTTGTAGAAACAGTAAACAAAGCAGCCGCTAATACCCCGGGAATTGCTTCAGCAACAATGAAAGCGGTGGCAGAAGCCAGCGAAGCTGTTTCCCCGAAAACTGCTAATGAAAACAAACCCGAAGAAGCCACTGATTGGACAAAGGTTATTTACATTACACTCTACTACTTGTTTGTAAACATGTTCTCATTGGTAGTTGTAAGTATGTTCTGGTCATTCATAAACGACGTATTCACTGTAGACCAGGGTAAAAGACTTTATGTTTACATCGGTTACGGCGGCTTAGTTGGTGGTATCGCAGGCAGCGAACTGACTAAGTATCTTACATCTATATTTAATGCACAGAATATATCTATTTCATACCTGTTGTTCGTTTCAATAGCACTCTTAGCCCCAACAATATGGTGTATGAAATATATTCATAACAATTACCATAAAGAAGAAGCTCATTCTGATGCTAAGCAGGCCGAAAAGCCAAAGCAGGCCAAGGCTTCTGACGGTTTCTTTGCCGTAGTAAGAAACACACTTCTTATTATGATGGCCTTAGAAATGTTCCTTTACACTTGCTCCACTACCCTTTTCTCACAGCAGATTAATACTGTTGTCGGAGAAGAAATAACCGATGTCGCAGGTAGAACAGCTTTCTGGGCAGACCTTTACAGCAAAGTAAACATAGCTTCACTTATAGCTCAGTTCTTCATTACTAAGCTTGTAATGATGCTTCCAAGCCCAGTATTAGGCTTATTGCTGCTGAACATTATACAGGTTATCGGCAATCTGCTTCTCATCGCTCTTCCGGCAGGCACTCTCGGAATGCAGATTGGTGGAATGAGCGCAACTCTGATGATAATAAGCTGGACTTATATACTTCGCCGCTGTCTGGACTATTCAACAGCCAGAGTTCTTAGAGAATCTGTTTACATTCCTATGGATAAGGAATCCAAGTATCAGGGCAAGGGCTTCATAGATACAGTAATTTTCAGATTCGGCGACGGCATCTCATCTGCAACCCTTATAGGCGGCATGAGTTGGTTTGGTTATGGAAAATGGATAGATTATTCAATTCTTTTGACTATGATTATCCAATTTTATGTTATAATAAAGGCCGCAAGAATGTATACCAATTTGGTAAAGCAAACTGAAGGCACAACTATCGAAGCTGCACCAGCTACAAAAGCCGATGCAGAAACAGCTTCAGATAGTAATAATTGATACCGGAGGAATTGTTCTCATGAGCGTAAAGATGGTAGTAGTAGGTTCTATAGCCTATGACAGTCTTGAAACCCCTAAGGGAAAACGTGACAAGGTTCTTGGTGGTTCAGCTTCTTATTTCTCAACCGTAGCTAGCTACTTTACAAAAGTAGGTCTTGTTGGTGTTGCAGGAAAAGATTTTAAGCCAGAATACACAGAATTCTTGAAGAATCACGGTGTTGACATGGCTGGTTTTGAACTCAGCAGCGAAGGCGATACTTTTAACTGGGTCGGCAGCTATGGTGAAGATTTTGGCGATGCAACAACTCACTGCACCTGCTTAAACGTATTCGAACACTTCAATCCTGTTCTTCCGGAAGATTACAAGAATGCAGAGCTGCTTTTCCTTGCTAATATCCACCCATCACTCCAGCTTCAGATTATCAACCAGATAAAGAATCCAAAGCTTATCGCTCTTGATACAATGAACCTCTGGATTAATACAACACGCGAAACACTTCTTGAAGCTGTCAAGAAGGTTGATATCCTGTTCGTAAACGAAACCGAAGCAAGAATGCTTGCTCAGGAAAAGAAGTTTGCCAATGCAGTTGATAAGCTTTTAAATATGGGTCCAAAGCGCATCGTTGTTAAGCTTGGTGAACTTGGTGCAATGACAGCAACCAAAGAAACCCGTTTCTTTGCTCCAGCATTCCCAAGTCTTGATGTGACAGACCCAACAGGTGCTGGCGACAGCTTTGCCGGTGGCTTCATGGGCAGTCTTGCAAAACATGGCGATTTCTCTGAAAATGGCTTCAGAAGAAGTATGCTTTATGGTTCAACAATGGGTTCACTTACCGTTGAAAACTTCAGCGTAGAAACCTATAAGGACCTTGATCCAAAACGCATTGAAGAACGATTTGAAGCCCTCAAGGCTATGGTAACCCTATAAGTCGGAAGTCGGAAGCTTGAAGCTAAAAGCTTAAAAGCGGAAGACGAACAATTATAATGCATAAAAAAGCTCTTTGGGCTTACTTATT
>JAZUDR010000158.1:0-3177 GCA_045639725.1 Candidatus Avigastranaerophilus sp.
CTCACCCGGAAGTGCGCCAAAGAATAGGCGTAGCCGCAAAGCAAAAAATCATCAGCGGCTTAACCTGGGAAGCGTCACTCAACAAACTGAAAGAAGTATATAGAAAGCTTGAAGCTTGAAGCTAGAAAGCTTTAAGCAGGACGTTATTTAATATGAAGCAAGTATAATGTTTGTTGCAATAGGTTTTTGGCTATTAGCTATTGGCTGCTGGCCGAGAAAGCTAGAAGCTGGAAGCTAGAAGCTAGAAGCAGGTCTTCATTCTCGCGTTAGCGAGTCTTCATTCTGGCCGAAGGCCAGTCTTCATTACTGCCGCAACGCGGCAGTTCTTCATGCCCGCAGGGCCTTCTTGCCATATACACTACTGGTGTATCCAATACAGATGTAACTATCGAAATACAGAATGTAGATATAATAATCTTCATTAGCGTATCTGCTGAATATATGCCGTAAAAGGCAAACAGATTATATAGAATGGCGTTTACAAGTTGGCTGGTCATTGTTGCAACATTGTTTCTTATCCATAAATAGCCTTTTTTATCGCCGTATTTCTTTTCTGTCTTTTCCCATATCTTGTGATATAGCCATATATCAAGCTTTTGAGCAATAATATAAACAATAAGTGATGAAATAATTATTCGTGGTGTTGCTGAAAATAAGGCTTTTATAGAAGGATATGCCCAGTCATTTTCACTCGGGGAATAAAGAAGCCAGCTTATGCTTACGATTGCAAAGCTCAGGCCTGTAGCAATGCCGATATTTGCTGCTTTGTTGGCGGCTTCCTTACCTTCGTTTTCAGAAAGAATATCGGTTACTATGAAGGTTGTGGCGAAGAGTATGTTCCCGAGAGTCATTTCTATGCCAAAAGCCTTAACAAGCATGAGAACTTCAATGTTGGCAGTGATTGTTGCAAAAACAGTAAAGCAGTAAAGGCCATCTTTTCCAAAAAGCTTATACCAGAAAAGCACGAGGCTGTAGAGAATAACAACTGAAGCTATTAAAATAAGCTCATTCATAGATAAAATTTCCTTAGTTTTGTTTTAAGACAGGAGGATTTCGAACTGTCTTATTATGTCTGCCTAAGCTAACATCATTGTATTTCAAAGTCAATTAATATTAGAAGCGGGGGCTGTGGCAACGTATAACAGGATTAATGCGGATGGAGCAGGCCAAATAATCGATTTCTTTGCCTCGGTATAAGATTATTTCTGCTCTCCCTTGAGAAAATTTTCTGCTTTGCGAGGGTTGTTAGGTAAAACACACAATATGGTTAGATGCGGGACGTTGAAATTTAGGGAGAAGTAATGTAAAATACGAAAAAATTTTGAATTGGAGAGATTCTAGTGACTTTAACAAGAGAACAGATTGATTTTGGTAGTGCGAAAAATACCACTATTAGTGATACAGCTGCTAATTTGATGAATTTTTTTAAGCCAATTAATGAAGAAGGTTTGGCCGTTAAAGATTTTAAATCTACCTTTTTGGGTGGCGCTGATGGCTATGGAATGGTAGGCATAGGCTGTGCCGGTATATTGGGTTTTTGCATTTTGTTGTGCGTTATCGGAGCATTTACAGGTATGAGCGATAACAGCATCTATATGTGGAATATGCTATTTTTTGTAGTAATAGTTGAATTTTGTATTATCAACTATATTTACAATAAGCATTACATTGGTCAGCATCCTGGCGCACCGGCAGCTCCTGACAAACTCAGTTCCCTGATAATGCCTTTGATTGGTTTTCTTTCACAGGATATGAGTGATGATGAAGAAATTACTGTAAAATCAGCTTTGATACCTCTTGAAAGCGGAGATTTCGAGCTTTCTGACCGCGAAATAAAAGAAATGGGAAAAAATTTAAAGCGCGGACTTCATGTTTATTCTGGTGAATTATTAGAGCTCACAACCAGATTGGCAGACGGCACCAATGCTTCTTTTGTTGTCAACGAAGTTCTTAGCACTGTTCATGTTCATAAAAAACATAGCTCTGACAAAACATCACGCAAAGAAAAAGTAACAATCAAGGCTGGTTTTGCATTTCCTGCTAATGCTTACAGTGAAACTCAGGAAGGCGAATTTGAGCTTGATGAAAATACAACAGCTGTTGTTACTGCTTCCGAAAGACGTGTAAAGGTTGTTGTGAAGAAGGTTTTAAGCGATTTTACAAACGAATCGGATACAGAAATATGTATTCCCGAACAGAAAATCCTGGATGGCTGCATTGATGCAATGGCTGCAGCTTATTCCGTTGTCTGCTAAGGCTGAGAGGTAATTATGAAGACTAAGAATGCTATCCTTTTATTTATCATATTGTTATTGGTAAATTACCCGATTATTTCATATCTTAATGCTCCTGAAGATCCGGCATCTGCTCAGGGGTTGCTGCAGGAAAAGATTAAATTTAAAACAGGTTCCGGCGATGACAAGGAAGAAGTTCTTGTAATTAAGTTTAATAAAGCTGCTTCAGCTACAACAAAGCTTGAAATAAATCTTGATGGCGTAGTATGCGAATTAAAAGCCAGAGATGATGGAAAACACGAAAACAAGCTTAAATACAAAGAAGTTTTAGGTGAAGAAGAAAAGGCTTTGTTTGCCTCCGTTAAATACTCTGCTGAAGATGATGATTTTAAACTGGTTGATGCTAATGACAAGCTTCTCTGGAAGGTTAAGGTTTTTAGCGAAAAAGTTAAAATCAGTGATAATGAAGAAGGCAATAATTATTACCAGATAAAGAAAAATAAAAAGGGTAAGATTAAAATATACAATCAGGGCGAAGAAGAAAAGAATTGTGGTGTAGTCAAATACAAAGAAGGTAAGCTGAAAGTAAAAGCAGTTGTCAATGAAGAAGAAAAAGAAGATTTATACAGCTGCAAGGAGCTTGATGATATATACTTCGCTCCTGGTGTTCTGATGCTTGATAAGATTCCAGCCAGAGAACGTGCAATTATCGTTACTGAGCTTCTGAGAAAGGGGAAATAAATATGGCTAGATGTGAAGTAAAAACAGGTTTCATGGTTCTTAGAGACTGTGAAAACGAAGCAACTGAAAATTGTTCTGTTTGTGGTAAGCATGTCTGTTTTAAGCATAAGAGATTTCACCCGAAAACTCAGCAGGTTTGCTGCATAGACTGCTATGCAAAGAATCTGGACGAAGAAGCTGTTAACGAACTTCATAATCTTCC
>JAZUDR010000159.1:0-3020 GCA_045639725.1 Candidatus Avigastranaerophilus sp.
CGCTTGGCCTCCGACTTGGCAGTAATACCGCCAAAGGCTATCATATTCTCTCCAGCTTCTGCACTAAGTAATAATGACATAACATTGTTACTATGAGTTAGAGGAATATTATTAGTGCAGTTGATTATCTTCCCTCCACCAAGTGCGCCGCAAATCGAACCTACCAATATTGCACCGGAAATAGAACCATTAGGATTATCAAGATTGACATTTTTAATTTCTGCATCTGGTCCCATCATCGTCACACCAAATAGACCTGAAACCATTTGGTAGTCTGTAGGTTTCTGCCATAAGCCTTTAATTTTCATGTTATTGCCGTCATAGCTTCCGGTGAAAAACAGCTCTGAAGGATCTTCCAATCCTCCACTCGCAGCAGACATTGCAGCTAAATAATCCAGGTTACCGATTGGTTCAAAACCATATGTTTCATAATCTTTTGTAATTTTAGAAACATAACCTGTCAAATCAATATCATTTGTCTGCTTATAATGAGCGGCTAAATTCTTGCGAACCATGTCTAACTGTAAAGGCATAGATACAAGATATGGATTTTCAACTGTTCCTTCTCCAGCAAAGGCTGTAGTTTCAAATTTCTTTTCTTCAAAATTATCTATCAATACATTCCTATAGTCGTAAATCTCACCGACAAAAGCAACTCTGATAGTTTCTGAAGCCATATTCGGGGAAATAGTGAACGTAAGCTTAGTCTTTTCTTCGTTCCATTCAGTTGAAAGCTTTGTTGCTTCTGCATAGTTACTATAGATTTTTATAGCATTTTCAGCCTGATGCATATCTCTTGGCGTATTTTTGAAATCAACAGAAAATCTTGCCCCAAGAGTGATAATCGGTGGAACAGCGCTGGTATCCACAAAATCATCATCAGGAACGGTTAAAGTAGCAAGCATATGCTCTGGTTCCAAGCCAGTTTCAGGAACCTTGTTATTAGTTTTAAATTTCAGATTTGTTGCCCCAAGCCTCTGATTTGAAGCCCGATTCATCATACCATCAGCAAAAGCTATAGTATAGTTCATATTATACTGAAGCACTGACTGCAGCGTTAATGTCAGCATACCGGTTGATGTTGCATAATCACAAGTAAAGCCAACATCCTGATTGTCTTCATTAGTAACAGAAATCAAATCTTTGCAGGAATCACTCCAGTCAATTGCCGGAGAAAGCTTAATTTCTATTGCTGTATTTATAGCAGCATCAGCAATATCTGTTGGAGTCTTGATTTCAGCAATAATGTTCGGTATGGTAGTAAAATTCAATACACCAAACTGGGCAATATCAACATTTTCAATATCCTTAACAGTCTTATTCATTATAATTGAATAATGAGTGTCAGGCTTTAATTCGTTCCTGAAGGAAAGTGTTGCATCAGTATTTTCCGGGCCAAAGACCAGTGTAAACTGTATCGGACCTTCCGGTGACATTACACTGATTGCATTTTCAGCTGCAACAATGTTTGCAACGGGCTTTACAAAATCAATTACAAAGCTTGGATTAGTTTTATATGCGCCCCTGTATAGAGAGTCTTCAGTAACCTCGATTGAAGCCATTGTGAAGCTTGCTGGTATAGTAACGAATTCGTATGTTCCTGAGCTAAGAACGCAATTATCTTCATTAACAGGAATGCCCTTGAGTAAATCTACAATATATGTAGTTTCATATCTGAGGGCATCTATAGGAGTAATTGTTATTTCCTTTTTATCTGCTGATAAAGAGCATGTTACAGAAGCTATTGCATTATCTTCATCATATAATTTGATGTATGATGCATAAGCATCTTCCCATAATATTTCCTTTTCTGAGCTTAATACTATTTTTGTATTCGTGGCTACATTTTCACAAGGATTAGGTTCTATCATTGCCACATCACAGCAGGCAGGTCCAACTGGGACATTTTTCTTTCTAGTAAAAGCTTTTTCGCATGCAAACAATGTGTTCTTGTGAGTTGTAAGAGTTGTAGTTACCTTGAAATTATCAGGTAATACATCAAGCTTCAAATCCTTAATATTTAGAATAAAGCTGAAGGTTGCAAGTATGCCTGATATTTCACAGTTAGCCTGTTCATAGCTGTCTATAGTAAATTTATGAACATATCTGCTATCTGATTCAGGTGTAGGATAAACCTGTTCATTGGCTTTTTTACCATCTATCTTAAAATCTGAACCTTGATTGCTGCCAGAAATAAATGTTAATTCATGGACAACCTTCGGATTATCAAAAACGTAAGAATCATTAGCTGTAATCAGTGAAGAAATCTTTAAATCATCGCAGAAAAGAGCAATTCCGTCACTTGCTACAAATTCATATTTTAAAGGTTCTGCAGCCAAGAAGAAGCTTTCAACACGTTCCTTGATTAAGTCTTCAGGCTTAACAGCAAAAATAGTAAACACATAATTCAGGCGATAGGTCTTGACTACAAATTCTGTCGGTGCCAGGTTCATTCGTGCTGAAGCAACTATGGCTTCACCACTTTCAGGAATCTTCTGATACTGCCAAACCAGGTCATCAGTATTTTTGAAGCCAAGCCAGAATTCCGTATATTCACTTGAAAATCTATTAGGAATAGTGATAGTAATTGGCTTCATTGTTTCATTAAGAGGTCTTGAAACGCCACCCTTTTCAACAACACCTGTCAGGGTATAGACCTTTGTTGAAACACTGCCGTAATCTCCTACTTCACTAGCTTCCAGATCACGTTCCTTAAGGGTAAGACTTGAATTTTCAGGCAAAGTGCCGCTTTCCTTGGCCTCGATAATAACCAGGGGCTCAGACTGCGAAGTGAAATATATTTTGCCGGCAGGATCAGTGTCGCCACTGGCATAAACGGTCTTAGATTCAACATAAATATAATCTCTTGCACCGCCGCCGCAGCCGTAAGAAAGGCACACCAGTGCCAAAACCATGCAAAGAAAGATCCCTAAGCGTTTCTGACTAAAATACTTCTTCATTTGTTTGCCTAAATCTTTAGTTTGTTTTTAGCTTAGTACATTTTGCAAAAAAGTTCAAGG
>JAZUDR010000160.1:0-2000 GCA_045639725.1 Candidatus Avigastranaerophilus sp.
AAACCTCCCTTAGTCCCTCCTTACAAAGGAGGGTTTTAGAGGACCCCCTTTGTTAAAGGGGGGTAGGGGGATTTCTCATCCCAAGCCTCAAAAGGAGTAAACATTGGAAAAAGTATTTATACAGATAACAGACTCTAAACTGCCAGAAATGGCAACAGCCGGTTCTGCCGGATATGACTTGTGCGCTTCAAAGGCAGTTACTATAAAAGCCGGTGAATTCGAAAAGGTTCCTACAGGTATTAGAATTGCTATGCCCATGGGTATGGAAGCCCAGATCAGACCCCGTTCCGGTCTTGCTGCAAAGCATGGGGTGACAGTTCTTAATGCTCCAGGCACTATTGACAGTGATTATCGTGGTGAAATCTGTGTTATTTTAATTAATCACGGTAAGAATGATTTTGTTATTGAACCCGGCATGCGCATAGCCCAGATGGTTTTTGCACATGTAACACAGGTTGCTTTTGAACAGGTTGAAGTTTTGGACGATACTGCCAGAGGTGCTGGCGGTTTCGGTTCTACAGGAGTTAAATGATGAAGAATATATTAGTTTCCGGTTGTGGCGGAAAGATGGGAAAGACTGTCTGCAATTATATTAGTAGTCTTCCAGGCTATAAGCTTGTTGCAGGTGTCGACCCAAAGCACTGTGGTGCTCCATTGAGCAAGGTTGCCGGTGTTGACAGCGATATTATAGTATGTGGCACTATGCAGGAAGGTCTTGCCAGTACAAAGGTAGACGTAGTTATTGATTTTACTGCTCCTTCTGCTGTTGTTGGCAATGCGGTAACCTGCCTTAATTCAAAGACTCCGATTCTTATTGGTACAACTGGAATTTCTTCTGAAAATATGAAGATGCTTGATGAATTAGCCCAGAAGAATAATACATCAATAATGATTGTTCCGAACTTTGCTATTGGTGCTATCTTAATGATGAACTTTGCCAAGATTGCCGCTAAGTTCATGAAAAAAGCAGAAATCATTGAATTGCATCATGACCAGAAGGTTGATAAGCCTTCTGGAACTGCAATCAAGACTAGAAAAGGTATGCTTGAAGCCATTGGCAGACTTGATGAAGAAAACAATCCAGATGTTATACCAATGCATTCTGTCAGATTGCCAGGTCTGGTTGCACATCAGGAAGTAATCTTTGGCGATCTTGGCCAGACTCTTACAATAAGACACGATACTATCAATAGAGACTGCTTCATGCCTGGCATAGCTATGGCTCTCAGCCAGATGGGCACCTTTGTCGGTTTAAGAACAGGCATAGATATTGATGCGTAATACAGCATATTGTCATAGAAGGTAATACCATGCTCATACAAAACAACTTAGTAGAAAAGCAGAAGGATTCCACAGAGATTTTTCATGGTAATCTGCTTCATGTTTTTAAGGATAATATTATTTTGCCAAACAATACTGGCGCAACAAGGGAATATATAAAGCACGTAGGTGCTGTTGCCATTGTTCCTCTAACAGACGATGGAAAGGTTATCATTGAAAGACAATACAGGTATCCGCTTCAGCAGGTTATTACCGAAATACCGGCCGGTAAACTGAACAATAAGCAGGAAAACCGCCTTGAAGCAGCAAAACGAGAACTGAAGGAAGAAACGGGTTTTGTGGCTGACACCTGGATAGAAATAGGCGAGTATTTTCCGGCAGCAGCCTATAGCGATGAGATAATCACATTGTATCTTGCAAAAGGGCTGCACAAAGGTGAGCAAAGTCTTGATGACGATGAATTCCTTGACGTAGAAGCAGTTCCCCTTGAAGAGCTTGTAAAAGAAATCATGGATGGCAAAATCGGTGATGGCAAGACCCAGACGGCTCTGCTGAAGGTAGCCTTACTAGAAAAAGTTAAATGATATTACCTACAAAAAAAGTATCTGAAATTTCAGATACTTTTTTTTACTAATTTTAGAGCAAGAGGCTTATTTATAGCTTGTGTGCATATAGACTATTTCACAGGCTTCTTTTATGGCTTGGTTGATAGGCACTAA
>JAZUDR010000161.1:0-6524 GCA_045639725.1 Candidatus Avigastranaerophilus sp.
TTGCAAAGAATATGGCCAGTGTTAAATATATTAAGCAGATAAAACTGCTTGATAATAAACAGATTGAAGCTGTTATGAAGCTTTCAAAGGGAGAAGAACTTGATTTTGACAGAAGCCAGACTTGGATAGACCTGTTCAAGAAATCGGTTGTTTCCTATCCTGAACATATTGCTGTGGCAGATAATGTCAGCAGTATAACCTATTCTGAACTAGACCGAGACTCTGATAAACTTGCCGGTTATCTTGTAAACAATGGTGTTAAGCCAAATGATTTTGTTGCTCTCAAGATGGACCGTGTTAAGGAATTTGTAATAGCTGTTGTTGCCGTTCATAAAGCAGGTGCTTCTTATGTGCCTATAGCTCTTGATTACCCGGAAGACCGCAAAGCTTACATGCTGGAGGACTCTGGAGCAGGAGTGGTATTAACAGGAGAATCTGTTAAAGAAATACTTAAATCCGATTGTTCTTCAATAACAGAATACAAAACAACTCCAGATAATGATGCCTATATGATTTATACTTCCGGTTCAACAGGAAAACCTAAGGGAAGCCGTTTGCATCATAGAGGTCTGCTGAATTTCATTCACTCTGTTACTCAATGGTTTAAACCAGAATCAACAGATAGAATCAGCAGTCACAGAGCTTTCTCTTTTGACGCCCATATCGAAGATCTGTATCCGACTTTATGTGCTGGTGCCGGGCTTTATATAATGCCAGAATCCATAAGAAAAGACACCGATGCTATATATGATTTTCTGATAAAGAACAAGATTACTGCTGGTGGGTATTCAACAGCCATAGCAAAATTACTTCTTTCTGGTTATGATTTGAAGCAGAGATACATTACTGCCGGTGGAGAAGCCCTGACTGATGTTACCTGCGGCAAGGTTCAGATTTTCAATGTTTATGGTCCAACAGAATGCACAGATGACACTTCGATTTATAAGCTTGAAAAGGGCCGACATTATGAAGCAGCTCCTATAGGTCGTTCTATTCAGAACTGCTACAGTTTCATAACAGATAAATATGGTCAGCTTGTCCCCCAGGGAATTGCCGGTGAACTTTGTTTTGCCGGTCCTCAGGTTGGTTATGGTTATTGGCACTTAGATGAAAAGACCAAAGCTGTATTTGAGGATTGTCCTTTCGTAGAAGGAACCAGAATGTATCATACCGGTGACCTGGCAAAATACAACGAAGAAGGAAATCTTGAATATATTGGAAGAATCGATTTTCAGGTTAAACTGAGAGGCTTTAGAATAGAGCTTGGTGAAATAGAAGCCAGAGCCTCTTTGTTTGAAGACGTCAAACAGGTGTTGGCTCTTGTAAAGACCATTAATGGCGCTCAGCATCTTTGCCTGTATTATTCTGCTAATAATGGCGAAATAGATAAGAAGGCGTTAAAAGCTTTCCTGGCTGAAACCATGGCGGATTATATGGTTCCTACTGTATTTATTCAGTTAGCCAAAATGCCGATAACCCCGAATGGAAAGATTGACCGCAGGGCATTGCCTGAACCAAAGATAGAAAGAGAAGTTGGTCGCGAACCTGCTACAGAGCTTGAATCAAAACTTTGCGCAATTTTTGCAGAAACGCTTGGTCTTGATAAAGTATATGCCGATGAAAGTTTCTTTGCTGTCGGGGGAACTTCAATTTCTGCAATGAAAGTTGTGATGAAGGCAATGAATAACGGCATTAAATTTGTGTATGCCAATATATTTGATAATCCAACTCCTGAAGCTCTGGCCAGGTTTATAGAAAACGGAACAGGAAGTAAAACTGTATCTGAACATAGCTCCGATGAAATATATGCACCAAAGGAAGAGTCCTGTCATGAAGCCCTGAAATTCAATACAATGGAACATCTGGAAGAGGTTTCATATTCAGATATCGGTAAGGTTCTAGTTACTGGTGCAAACGGCTTCCTGGGCATACATGTCGTCAAGAAACTTTTGGATAACGGATGTCCGGTTGTTTACTGCCTGATTCGTAATGGCAGGAATATGTCTGCTGAAACCAGACTGGACATGATGTTCATGTATTACTTTGACGAAACCTATTCGGAAATGATTGGCAGCAGAATCAAGATTATAAACGGTGATATAACCGACAAGGGTCTTGAAGCTACGCTAAAAGACGTTGATTATGATACAGTAATCAACTGCGCGGCTGTGGTAAAGCATTTTTCTAATGACGACCTGTTAGACAGGGTTAATTTCCATGGTGTTGAAAATCTTGTGGAAATCTGCTGCAAGCATAATAAGAAGCTCGTTCAGATATCAACTGGAAGTATAGCTGGCGAAAGTGTTGATAATGCCATTCCTCAGAGTTTTCTGATGTGTGAAAATCAGCATTCCTTCGGACAAAACTTAGATAATAAATATGTCCGAACAAAATGGCAGGCAGAAAAAGCTATTCTTGAAGCTATTCAGAACCGTGGTCTGCGAGGGAAAATCATTCGTGTCGGTAATCTGATGAGCCGTGCGTCTGATGGTGAATTCCAGGCTAATTTCAGAACCAATAATTTCATGAATACATTAAGGGCATATAAGGCAATTGGCTATTTCCCCATGATGAATATTGTTATGCCAAATGAGTTCTCACCAATAGATTCTACTGCCGAGGCTGTAATTACGCTGGCTGGAACACCAGATAAATTTACTGTTTTCCATGCAAATAATAATCATTTGGTTGACATGGCAAATGTTATAGATGTGATGAACGCCTGCGGTCTGGGTATAAAAATAGTTAGGCAGTCTGAATTTCAGAAGCATTTTGAAGAAGTTATGCACGATGAAAAGCGTAATGCTTCTGTTTCTAGTCTAATAGCATATCTTGGAAACAATAGTTCCCGCAGATTTATTGCTTCTAATAACACATTTACGCTGGCGGTATTGAATATTCTCGGCTTCCGCTGGCCTATTATTACCGAAGAATACATCGAAAAGGCTATCAGGGCACTCAAATCCATGGATTTCTTTGAGTAAGAGTTCATAGCTTAAAACCTCGCCAGTCCGGCTAACAGCCAATAGCGAATAGTTCTTTTCTGGCTTCTAGCTTCTTTTTTATATTAGCTTGGTTTAGTTTAATTAATTACAGCATGTATGATATAATGACTGGAAAATTATTGTCAGGACGGATAAAATGGCTACTAAAAATACAATGACAGAAGGTACACCCTGGAAGCATATTCTTAAGTTTGCGTTTCCTGTGTTGGGAAGTTATGTATTGCAGCAGTTGTATGCAACGACAGACTCTATTATTGTCGGAAACTTTACTGGTGAAGAGGCTTTGGCTGCTGTTGGAACTACGGGTACTGTTATGTATTTTTGTCTTGCTCTGGCAATGGGTTTTTCTGCTGGTAATGGGGTTGTAGTTTCTCAGGCTTTTGGCGCAAAAGACGAAAAAATGATGAGAGCCGGTGCTTCAAGTGGTATTTTGTTTCTTTTATCTGTTGGGCTTTTATGCGCTGTTGTCTGTAGTTGTCTATCTAAGTATATTTATGCAGATTTTATGGCTACACCTCCGGAAATACTCGGCCTTTCGCTGGAGTATTTCAATATTTGCATGGTTGGCTTAACTTTTCTTTATGGTTATAACATTTTTTCTTCAATTCTGCTTGCTGTCGGCGATAGTGCTGCAACTTTATATTTTCAGATAATAGCAACTGTTGTAAATATTGTTCTTGATTTGATTTTTGTAGTTTATTTCAAATGGGGTGTTGCGGGAGCGGCATGGGCAACGTCTATCTCCCATATGTTTTCTTGTATAGCAGCTTTTCTTTATATGCGCCATAAACATCCTGAATTTCGCTTTAAATTAAGTGAATACAAATGGGACAACAAGCTAATTTGGTTAACAGTAAAAATGGGTTTCCCAATTGCTTTACAGGCAGCCTTAGTGGCTGTTGGCATAGGGGCAATCATCAGGGCAGTTAATAGTTTTGGAAAACACATGACGGCTTCTTTTGCTGTTGCTCACAGAATAGAATTAATACTCATTCTTCCTGCTCAGGTTTTCCAGACCGCTCTTGCTACTTATGCCGGGCAAAACATAGGCGCTGGCAAAATGGATAGAGTAAAGTTAGGAGCAAAAGCTGGTGTATCAATGGCTTTCGGATTCGGTTTGATTATTGCGTCACTTGTTTGTTTCTTCACTAAAGATATAATTAATATATTTGCATTAAGCGAACAGGCTGGTGTTTACTGTTTTCAGCATATTCGAACAGCAGCATTTATAAACCTGTTACTGGCTTTTGTTTTCCCTGTTACGGGAATTATACAGGGGGCTGGTCACAGCAGCTTTGCTACTTTCGTAGCTATCATAGCCTTAATTGCAAGAGTAGGTTCGACTTATCTGTTTATAGACAGTTCTTTCTTCGGTTATCAGATTATCTGGTGGAATACTTTTTGGGGCTTTGCGGCTGCAACACTGATTACTCTTCCGTATTATATTAGTGGTCGTTGGCAAAACAATTCCGCTGTTCTTAATTCTATAAAATAATAAAGGATAGTCAGTTCCACGCGCCGAAAGATACTTTTTTACTCTTGGCGCAATGCGTGAGGTTTCCCTCAAGCGGCAGTAGTTAGCAGTCAGCGTTGTTTTCACGCCGTAGGCTTTACTATTTATGTTTATTTCTCTATAATGTCTGTATCAAATTTTACAGGCATATTAAGGAAGTAAATATGAATAAATCTACTGTTTTGTCATCAAAATTTTTTGAAAAGCTGGAAAGTAATTTCGCTGATTATGCGGAAAAGGTTGCAATCAGCTATAACGGTGATGAGAGGCAGATTACATACAAGGAACTGAATGAAATTTCAGCACGTGTTCATGGTTATCTCAAAGCAAAAGATCTGAAGCCTGACGATTTTGTGATGATAAAGCTTCCAAGAGGAGCTGAAGCTGGGGCTGTTGCAATAGGTGTATTGCGTGCCGGCGTTGCCTATACAATAGTCGAAGAAGGCTATCCGCAGGAAAGAGTAGATTTTATCTATAAGGACTGTAGCTGTAAACTGTGCATCGATTCTGATGTCTATGAGGAAATACTTAATACTGAGCCTGTTTATGATTTTGAAAAAACTGATGACCACAAGGCTGCCTTTGCTATTTATACTTCAGGGACCACAGGTACTCCAAAGGGTGTTCTTCTTGAAAGAAGTGTTCTGACTGAATCTGTTAATGATTTTTCATTTGATGGGAATTCCCTGTTTGAAGATGCTGACAGATTTGCATATTCTTCACCACTCAGTTTTTCTGCTTTTGAAATTTATCTGATACCTAGTGTTTATGCAGGTTCTACATTTATTATCGCATCTACAGATATTTTAAAAAACATCAACAGATTCAGGGAATTTATTACCAGGAACAGTATAAGCTGTTTCTTCCTGCCACCTTCCTTGTTCAAGCTTTTTGATGATTTCCCAGACTCAGTAACAAAGCTGTTTTCCGGTGGTGAAGCAGCCAGAAATCTTTTTTACAATAATGTTGCTCTTTACAACACTTATGGTCAGTCAGAAACTGCTAGATTTGTCGGAACATTCCAAATATGCAAACCTTATGAATTAACTCCTGTATGCAATATCCACAATAAAAACAGTCATCTTATAATCCTTACAGAAGAAGGTAAAGAAGCAAAAGCAGGAGAACTTGGTGAAATCTGCTTTAACAACTATTGTTTCAGGGGCTATATAAACAGACCAGAAGAAACCGAACGTGCATTCCGGGGTGGTATTTACCATACTGGTGACCTTGGAAGGCTGTTAGAGGACGGTTCCATAGTCATATCCGGCCGTGCTGACGATATGGTCAAAATCAACGGTAACCGTGTTGAACCTGCTGAAATCGAAGAAGTTGCCAGGAAGGCGCTTGGCGTAAGCTGGACTGCAGCAAAGGTTATAGATAAAAACGGTCATAAATCAGTCTGTGTCTATTATTTAGACGAACCCGCAACAGACCTTGATGAAGCTAAGAAGCAGATTGCCTCTAAGCTGCCTGTATACATGATTCCTGCCAATTACATGAAGATTGTCAAAAAGCCGTTGAATGCAAACGGCAAATTCAGTCGCAGACTGCTACCTGACCCACAGGAACAGGCTGACAATTATAAAAATCCTCAGAATGATTTGGAGCAGAAGCTTTTTAATCTTGTGTCTGAAAATATCAATACTGTTTCTTTCGGTATCAATACTAACCTTGTTGCTCTAGGTCTCGATTCTATTGCTGTTATGAAGCTGTGCAGGGATATTGCAGAAAAGTTCGGCAAAGAAATCAGCTTTGCTGACGTGATGAAGAATCCGACCGTTATGGCTATTGCTGAAATTCTTGAAAAAAGCATGAAAAATGCTATTGCTGCACATCCTGCTCAGAAATATTATCCTCTTACAGAAAGTCAGCGTGGTATTTTTATTAACTGGGAATTAGACAATGAAACTACCCAGTATAACATTCCTTTTTATTATTCTTTCAGAGACTTTGATGCAGTGAAGCTTGCTGATGCTGCCAGAAAAGCTGTTGAAAATCATTGT
>JAZUDR010000162.1:0-18812 GCA_045639725.1 Candidatus Avigastranaerophilus sp.
ATCATCTGTATGAATAGAGTATAAGGTATGTTTCAATAGGCTTGTAGCTATTGGCTATTAGCTGTTGGCCGAGAAAATATACCATGTTTACAAAAAGTTTGCTTTTCTAGGCTAAGAGCCAGAAACTGGAAGCTGGAAGCTAGAAGCTAGAAGCCAGAAGCTGGAAGCATATCATCTGTATGAATAGAGTATAAGGTATGTTTCAATAGGCTTGTAGCTATTGGCTATTAGCTGTTGGCCGAGAAAGAACGCCTTCTGGATTAACTTTCTTCTGCTTAGCAAAATGTTTGTAATATGTCAGTAGGATAATTAAAAACCGAAGAGGGCTTCGTCGCTGAGGAAGGGGTTGTGCTTCTTTTCGTGGTCAATAGAGGTTTCAGAACCATGACCAGGAAATACCGGGCGGTCTGACAATATCATTAATTTTGATTTAATAGTCTTAACCAGAGTAGCACCGTCTCCACCTGGCAAATCAGAGCGACCCACACTTTCACGGAATAAATTGTCGCCAGAAATAACAAATTCATCAAAAACAAGAGCTATTCCACCAGAGGTATGACCAGGAATAATATTCGCAACACCCATGTGAGAACCAACTTTAAATGTATCACCCTGTTTAACAATTATTTCTGCTTCCTTGCAAACAAAGGATTCGCCCATATAATCAGACAAATTCAAGCGAGAATCAGTAAGCATAGCAGAATCTTCATGAGAAATAGCAGTCTTAGCAAAAGGAAATTCTTTTCTGAAATATTCTAAGCCGGCTATATGATCAGAATGCCCATGGGTAATAAAAATAGTTAATTTTTCGATATTTAATTTCTTTATATCTTCAGCAAGTTCTTTGCTATCAGCAGCAGGATCGACAAGGATAGCATCCTTACAATCTTTTTCATGAATAAGATAAGTATTATTTTCTATTGGCCCCATAACATAACGGTCAACAATAATGCTGCCATAAGTGAATGTTTTCATGCTAATCCTTTCAAAACTGTTATTGTGAATAAAAATTAATTATTGAAATTCTGGTTTAATTACGCCTATATACGGGAGATTTCTGAGATAGCCCTTATAGTCTAGGCCATAGCCTACAACATACTCTCCACCAATAGTAAAACCACAATAGTCGATATCAACGTGCTGTTGCTGATTTGTCGGTTTATTGCAGAGAACACAGATTTTAATGCTTTTTGGTTCTCTGGTTTTGAGTAGTTTCAGAACGTGTGACATGGTCAAACCAGTATCCACTATGTCTTCAATAATGAGAACATTTCTGCCTCTGATGCTTTCTGCAAGGTCTTTATCAACCTTAACCACACCAGAACTCTGAGTTTCATTTCCGTAGCTGGAAACAGCCATAAAATCCAGCTTCTGTTCAAGTTTTATCTGTCGGCATAAATCTGCAGCAAATAAAAACGAACCTCTGAGAATAGAAACTATTGTCAGCTCTTCCCCTGCATAATCAGCAGTAATCTGAGCGCCTAATTCCTTCAGTCTTTCTGAGATCTGTTCTTCAGAAATCAATATTTTTTCAATTCTATAATCTAATTTTTGTTCAGACATTCTGCTTAGCCCATTCTATAGTTTTTTTCAAGCCTTCTTCAAGAGGCACAACCGGTTCCCAGTTCAACAAGGTCCTAGCTCTGGTAATATCAGGTTTTCTGCGTTTCGGGTCGTCCTTGGGAAGTGGTAGATTGGTCTTTTTCACCTTTATACCAGAGACTTCGATAATCTTTTCTGCAAATTCATTGATTGTAATTTCTGCCGGATTACCTAGATTTATCGGATCCATGTCGGATTGTTCCATAACAGCCATCATACCGCGAACTAAATCTGAAACATAGCAAAAACTGCGAGTCTGAGTACCGTCACCATAAATGGTGATATCTTTTCCTTTTAATACCTGAGAAATAAATTCAGGAACTACGCGACCGTCATTCAATCTCATTCTTGGGCCGTATGTGTTGAAAATGCGTATAATTCTAGTATCAACATGGTGAAAATCACGATAAGCAACAACAATAGCTTCGGCAAAGCGCTTTGATTCATCATAACAACTTCTCGGGCCTACCGGGTTTACGTGTCCCCAATAATCTTCACGCTGTGGGTGAACTTCCGGGTCACCATATACTTCAGATGTTGAGGAAAGAAGCAATCTTGCATTATGAGCCTTAGCAAGACCGAGCATGTTATGTGTGCCAAGCGCGCCGACCTTCAGAGTTTCAATAGGATGCTGCTGGTAGTCAATGGGGCTTGCTGGTGAAGCAAGGTTATAAATTCTGTCAATCTTATCGCCAAAATATATAGGCTTAGTGATATTGTGTTCAATAATAGTCAGATTTTCTGATTTAATATGTTCAAGGTTCTTTTTGGAGCCTGTAATAAAGTTATCTAAGACTATTACTTTGTGACCTTGCTTTATAAGTTCTTCAGTAAGGTGTGAACCGATGAAGCCAGCACCGCCGGCAACGACTATACGCATTTTACGCCTCCAATAAATTGCACTAATATTAACACGGGTTTTACATCTAATGCAAGGGCACTTCTTTCTTGACAGCAAAAGGATTACAATGATAGAATTAATGCTTAATATATAGGAGATTTTTCATGGCAGACAATTTTTTTGAGGAGCTTGAAAAGAGTTTTACCAAAAGCAACAACTACAGGGTTGTTATTCCATTAGCAGCCAACAATGCTGTTAAATTTGCAATAAATAAAGCTCTTGTAAAAGATTTCATAAACAAAGCTATACTAATCGGTGATCAGACAGAAATAAAATCTGTTTTTGCTGAATTAGCAGATGACAAAAGAATCTCTATAATACAAGCGAACTCAGAAGCAGAAGCATTAAACAAAGCTATAGATGCAATAAAAACCAATAAAGTAGACATAATCATGAAAGGCATGGTTCAGTCGGCTTCATTGATAAAAGCTGTTCTAGACAAGAAGAATGGCTTACAGCATGGTTTTATGAATCATCTAACCTGCTTCCAGTTACCCAATAAGGAAGGTCTTAGAATTCTGACAGACCCGGCAGTCAATATTGCACCTGATGCCGACACACTCTGCAAAGAAATAGAAAATGCCAAGGATTATTTCAATAAATTTGTTAACAGAGCACCAATAGTTGCACTAATGGCCGCCAACGAAAAAGTTTCCGAAAAGATGCCTGCAACAGTCATAAGCAAATCAGTCACAGATAAAATGGCTGACAGAAAAGATTTGATAGTTGAAGGTCCTGTAGCTTTTGACTTGGCTGTTTGTCCGAAATCAGCCCAAATTAAGAAATATAACGGAAAAATCCAGGGAAATGCAGATATTTTCGTCACCACTCAGATAGAAACAGCGAATGCATTATATAAATCATTACAGCATATCATGCATGCTAGCATGGGTGGTCTGTTGTATGGCGCGCAATGTCCTATAATACATCCTTCACGGGCAGATAACGGGGAAACAAAATACAACTCATTATTGCTCGGAATAGCATTATTAGAAACAAATTCAAGAATCCAGTGAGATAATTATGTCTGAAAAAGAAAAAACTACTGAACAGCCAACAAACACAGTAAACTCCCAAGTATCTTTTTCTCAAGGCAAAGTTGCTAATCTTTTGAGAAAAATGGAAAGCTTTCTAGGAATACCGTTGTCATTACGTTCAACAACTGGTGAGGTGGTATGCAAGACTGATTATTTTTACGGACCGTGCAGCTTTATACGTGGCACAAAAGAAGGCTGCGAACGTTGCCGCAAGGTATATAAAAACATTGAAAACAAGGTAATGAGACGTAAGGTTCCATTTGTATGTCTCTGCTACTGTGGTTTTTTAATATTTGCAGTCCCCTTGGAATTCAGGGGTGAAATGCTTGGAATACTTTTCGGTTCACAGATTCTGCCTGTATCAAACAATGGAACCATTTCAGACTTCCGTAAGCAATTTGAAGAAAGTGCCAAAGAATATGGTTTGGACACAAGTGATGAATTCTACGATTCTTTCAACAAATTGAAAACTCTGGACTCAGATAAACAACGTAACAAGTTTTTAAAATATCTGGAAGAAATAGGTCATCATTTTGTTGAAATGGCAGTAACAGACAAGCCTTGGAACGTATTCCTCAAAGAAATAAAAGAAAAAGCTCCTGAATTTGGCAAATTTTAAGGTATAAAAATGTTTAAACTTTTAAAAAATGGATTGGTCTTACAGCCTGATTTCACATTCAAAAAACAGAGTATACTAATTCAAGACGACATAATTTATGATGTTCTTGAACCAGATCAGACCCCATTAAAACCAGTAGATACAGAAATGGACCTGGATGGTCAGGTAGTATTCCCTGGCTTGATAAATGGTCATGACCATCTGATTGATACCTGCTGGCATTCAATCGGTAAAATGCCTGTGGAAAACTGGTATGAATGGGAATCTTCCATCCATTCTGAACCAGATTATAAGCTTCAGCAAAAGCTTTCAGCCTCTGATCTATATGTTGTTGGAATGTATAAAAACGTTATTGCAGGTGCCACAACGATTGTAGACCACTACCCTTCTGAAGTTTCAGGCACTTTTACTAATCATGAACTAGCCACAATTCTGAAGTATTTTTACCAGACCCACTCTGTATCTGAAAAACGATTACATTGGTGTTCAAATATCTTAGAACAATATAGAAATACCCAAGGTATACTTCCTTTTATTCTTCACGCAGGCGAAGGCACAAGTAAAGAAATCAGCGAAGAGCTTGATTACCTGAACAAGATTGATGCTCTTTCCAAAAACACAGTATTAGTTGACTGCTGCCACCTTAGTGACTCAGAGTTACAACTCGTAGCCAGCAGAAATGCTTCTATAGTCTGGATTCCTGAATCCTGCGAACGAATTTTTGGGACCCAGCCAGACATTAAGAAAATTACAGAATTAGGCATAAAGCTTTGCATCGGCACCGATAGTTCAAATACTGGCACATCAAATATGCATTCTGCCTTCAAAGCAGCCATGAAATACTCTAAGGATTTCATAAATAATTCTATCAAAGCAAAAGATCTTGTAAAGATGTCAACCATTGACGCTGCTAAGATTTTTGGAATTGAAAAGGAAGCTGGTTCTATAGTTCCAGGCAAACGTTCAGATTTCATCGTATTTGAAGATGACGGTTCTGACCCGTTTGAAAATTTCATAAATTTGCTTCCGGAAGACTATTCAATGGTACTTCACAAAGGCAATATGATTGTTGGAAATGATGAATTCAGGCGCCTCTCTTCAATAGATTTCAGCCGTTATTCAGAAGTAAAGCTAAACGGTGTCAGCAAGCTTGTATTTGGCCGACCAGTTCAGTTAATAGAAAGAATCCGCAACAAGCTTGACACAGAAATAGTATTCCCGTTCTTTGACGTCACCAGCGACGATTAATAGAAAAATGAATACTCTATCACTGCTAAAACCTTCTATCAAAAAGCTGTGTAGAATATTCTCAGCGCGAAATCAGAAATTGCTTTTCCTAATTCTGATTGGTGCATCAATAGTCAGTTGTGGTATCTATTTCGGTATGGCCAAGTTTCTGGCCTATGTAAGCAAAGCCCCACTGCTTGGAGATGCATTCGGTGCAATAATTGGCGGAATGCTTGTTTCAAAACTTCTGGAAATGTTGTTTATGACAATGCTGTTCATGCTTCTCTTCAGTGGCGTAATATCGGCATTATCAACCCTGTTTCTTGACGATGAGTTACATGTATTAATGGTTTCGCCACAGCCAGTTTCCAGAATATTCATGTCCAGATTTCTATTGCTCACATTTGATTCTTCCTGGATGGCTGTAGTATTTTTTGCGCCAGTATTCTTAGCATTCGCAACAACATTGAATGCCTTCTGGCTAGCTTATATCCTGTTTCCAATAGCATTATTATTTTTTGTGTTGATTCCAAACATTATCGGCGCAAGTGGTTCGCTATTATTGGCAGCATTTTTCCCAATCAAGCAGATGAAGAAGGTTTTTCAATTCCTTTCTATAATCATGCTGACAGGGCTAATATTCTTTTTACGTTCATTAGAAGCAGAAAAGCTTCTTAACCCCTCTCATTTCGGCACAGTATCAAGCTATCTTCTGAGTCTGGAATTACCATTGATTCAGTATTCACCCACTTCATGGATACATGCAACAACACTGAACCTATTTTATGGGAAATTCTCTGAAGCCGTTTCCAGCTTTTGGCCTCTTTTTGCTACTGTTGTTATCAGCTTAATCCTAATGTGGTTTCTAGCCAAAAAATATTATCACTATAGCTGGCAGCGTTCGTGCGAAGCAATGGATAATCAGCTTATTGGCTTAGAATGGCTTAGGAAGCTGCTTATATGGCCATTACGCTACACTGCGCCAGACTATCGTGTTATTGCAAATAAGGAAATAACTATTTTTCTGAGAGATCCCGCTGTTTTTTCCCAGATATTCATGATGTTTGCAATTGTTGTGGTTTATGCATACAACCTTTACATATTGCCGATAAAAGACGTCCCAACAATGTTCACTCAGGGACTTAACAACGCTCTAGTTTATCTGAACGGCCCATTTATTGGATTTATTGTGGCTTCTATCGGAATGCGCTTTGTTTATCCATCGGTAAGCATGGAAGGCAGAGCTTTCTGGGCCGTAAAATCCTCACCGGTAACTCCACAAAGGGTTCTTTTAATTAAGGTTCTTTTTTACCTTATTCCTATGGTTATTCTAGGGTTGGTCCTCTGCGCTGTTACCAACACGGTTTTCACAGTATCGACCCCGGTGCTTACTGTGGTTAGCTATGTTAATGTGTTACTTATTACAATAGTTATCACTGCCCTAGCCATTGGTGTAGGAAGCGTCAATGCAGACTTCAATGCCGATTCTCCACTGAAAATAGCTGGTTCATACGGCGGCTTCATTTATATGCTTTTATCAGGTTTATATATAATCAACCTGATTTTAATGGAAGCCTACCCTATTTATTGCTTTAACTATTACCGTGTTTATGAAATGAGAGGAATAATGCCAACGATACTATTTGTCCTTAGCGCTCTGATTGCCATTGGCATAACGGCAGTCTGGGTTTATTTGCCTATAAGAAAGGGACTGGATGCAATCGAAGAATATGAACCAGAATGAAACCATTATAAAATTTGATTCTATCCATAAGAAATACGGTGATTTTACGGCAGTAAAAGAAATCAACCTAGAAATTGCCAAAGGTGAATTATTTGGCTTTCTCGGTCCGAACGGTGCAGGCAAAACCACAATGATACGTATGCTCACCGGTATAATAAAACCAACCACTGGAAGTATCACTATTGGAACATACGATTTATACAAAGAACCCATGAAGGCAAAATCTATGATAGGCTATGTTCCTGACAGACCCTATCTGTATGAAAAACTTTCACCAGTGGAATATTTCGAATTTATGGGAGGGCTCTATAACGTCAACCATGACCGAATAAAAGAAATTTCCGAAAAAATGCTGAAATTATTTGATTTATGGGATAAAAGGAATGAACTAATAGAAAGCTTTTCCCATGGAATGAAGCAAAAAACAGCGATGATAGCAGCCATCCTTCATGACCCTGAAATACTCGTAGTAGACGAGCCAACAGTTGGCCTCGACCCAAAAAGCATTAAGCTTGTTAAAGAATATTTCAAGCATCTGACCAATGAAGGAAAAACTTTATTTCTAACAACCCATACTCTTTCTGTTGCAGAAGACCTGTGTCAGCGAATAGCAATAATCCGTCACGGAGAAATTGTCGCATTAGGCAACTTGCAAGAATTGCAGCAGCAAGCCAAAATGCCTGGGAATGACCTGGAAAGCGTATTCTTAAAACTAACAGAAGAAGAACAAATAGAGGAGAAAACTTCAATACAACAACCTCAACAATAATCATTAATCATGTACTGCTTTGAAGCAAATAAATGTAATAATCTGAATTGCCCGATAAAAGCGCAGCATTTGCCGCGTTGCTGGGAATATTTTGCAAAAAATTCAGATAAAAATGCATCATTTAAATGCAAAGCTTCAGACTGTGAAAAATGTAATTATAAGTTAGGGTGGGAAATAGGTTTAATCTCTGATGATTTATTTAAAAACAGAGAACCAATAATAACAGATGATTTAACCCCGCAAGATGATACAGAAAAGGAACAACCGGAATCAACCAATAACCAAGCAGCAACCGACACAGCAAGGTTCTGTTATGAAATAGTAAACTGCCATAATGAGCATTGCCCAGTTAAGGAACAGCAGATATTCAAGTGCTTTAAGTTTTTTGCTCCAAGAACCACAGCAGAAAAAGAAAAAATAACATGCTGCAATAGAGATTGTAGTAATTGTTTCTATAAAAATGGCTGGGACATTGGATTATTAACCGAAGAAAAATTCGAAGATATTATTGAAAAAAAGAAAACTAAGTTCGGACAGTCAAATAAATATAACAAAGACGTTATTGTAGACATCTATATGTCTGAACTTTCCAAGAAGCCTTTCAGCCATAAAGAAGAATTAGAATTAGCAAAGAAAATAGCTGGTGACAAAAAGGCCTCAGAATTGTTTTTAATGGCAAATCTAAAATTAGTTACCAAAATAGCCAAAAATTTTACATCTAAAATCCCATTGATGGACTTGATTCAAGAAGGAAATATAGGCTTAATTAAGGCTATTGCAAAATTTGATTATCGTCTTGGTTACAAGTTTTCAACTTATGCTGCTTATTGGATAAGATATTATATGCAGCGAGCAGTTGCAGAACAAAAGACTTCCATAACAATCCCATGTCATTTATTAGCTGTAGCAAATAAAATAAAAATACAGATAAATAAATTTGAGGAACAGCTTTCAAGACATCCTACTCTTCAAGAACTATCAGAAATATTAGGGCTATCAGAAGAAAAAATAATCAATGTATTAAATGTTACAAAGACGCCGGTATCAATTTACGCTAAAGTTTCTAATGACGGTGAAGAAGACGAAACAATAGAGTATTATCTTGAAGATAAGCAAGCTTTAACCCCAGAGGAAGCTTTCTTTGAAAAACAGAAGAACGAAGCCATAGCAACGGCGTTAAACAGTTTAAACGAACGCCAAAGATATATAATTGAAAATTTCTACGGGATTAACTGTGACGAAAAGAGTCTTGCAGAAATAGGCAGAGAACAGAATGTTTCACGGGAACGAGTAAGACAATTACTTCAACAAGCTCTGCAAAAACTACAACAGAATGAATATATCATGGAGATTAAGAATTAAGACTTATCAGAATAATATGCCAGATACCAGTCCACAAAATTGCTTACCCCGATATCCAAAGGTGTTTTCGGAGAGAAACCAGTCTTTTTCACCAATTCAGTAACATCTGCATATGTAGCTTCAATATCGCCAATCTGCATGGGCAGAAATTCTTTTTCAGCTTTTTTCCCAAGCTTATTCTCAATGGCTTCTATAAATTCAAGAAGCTTAACCGGCTTATCATTACCAATATTGTATAAGCTATAAGGAGCACTACTGTTTGCAGCATCACTTGAAGCTGACTTTTTCCAGGCTTTATCAGGCTGAGGAATTACATCAAGCAGTTTAACGATTCCTTCGACAATATCATCAACGTAAGTAAAACTGCGCATCATCTGACCGTTGTTAAATACTTTTATCGGTTTATTTTCTAGTATTGCCTTCGTAAAAATAAACAATGACATATCAGGTCTGCCCCATGGCCCGTAAACAGTAAAGAATCTTAACCCAGTAGTGGGTATTCCATATAAATGAGAATATGAATGCGCCATTAGTTCATTCGTTTTTTTGGTTACAGCATATATGGATACAGGGTGGTCCACATTGTCATGAACAGAAAAAGGCATTACAGTATTCAGACCATATACAGAACTTGAGGAAGCATAAATCAGATGGGCAGTCTTATGATGGCGACAAGCTTCCAGAATATTCAAAAATCCAGTTATATTTGAATTAATATAATCCTCGGGATGCTTTAAGCTATGTCTGACTCCAGCTTGAGCGGCAAGATTTACAACTCTCTCAAATTCGTATTTATCAAAAACTTCTTCAACAGAAGCTTTATCTGTAAGATCCGCTTTTACAAAAACAAAGCTTTTAAATTGCTTCAGAATCTCTAGCCGGGCTAGTTTCAGATTAGTATCATAATAATCATTAAGGTTATCAAAGCCTACTACATAATTTCCTTGCTTTAACAAAGCTAAAGTCAAATGAAATCCAATGAAGCCGGCAGCTCCGGTAACCAATATGTTCATGATAAAATAATATTCTTTACCTGCCTGGCGTTAATAATTCTGGTGAATGATCGCTTACACAACGAAAACCAAGAGTTGTGCTACGATAATAAGGGCTGCGCTTAGCGTCACGAGCAGCAGAACGGCATCCCTTGGCATTATCGTCCCAAGAGCCACCCTTTACAATAGGCAAACCATACTTTCCCATAAAATTGCTGGCATTTGATGCTTTTGCGTCATAGGCAGTAGCAGTCCATTCACTAACATTACCAGCCATATCCAACACACCAAATGGAGAAGTTCCTGTTGGGAAGCTTCCTACAGCCATTGGAGCCTTTCCTGCATTGCAACGTTCTAACGAGAAATTATTACCCCATGGATACTCTCTTCCATCGGTACCACGGGCTGCGATTTCCCATTCATTTTCGTTCGGAAGTCTTTTGCCAGCCCAATTAGCATAAGCATATGCATCAAACCAGTCAACAAGAACAACCGGATAATCATCCATGCCATAAGGAGGCTGACCGCCTATCCAACTGAACTTGAGAGCCCAGGCATACGTATGATATGGAGTATGATCTTTATTAGATGATTCATTTGGATGACACCATTTATGACCATATTTTTCCACATCTTCTAAGAATTTTTTATATTGAGCACAGGTAACTTCTGTTCTATCTATCCAGAAACCACGGGTTTCATAATTTCTTATTGGTCTTTCATCGACATTGCCACGGTCATTTCCAACAGAATATACACCTGGCTTTATCTCAATCATATCACCATATTGCGAATTTGCTATTTTATTAATCTTCTGATTGCGAATTTCTTCAGGGCTCAAAGGAGTCATCACTGGTTCTACAACTACTCTACCCTGTTCCTTCGGAGTTACAATAAAAAGTGCTTTTTTATAATCAGTGGCTGTTATTTCTATTCTATAGGTTCTTCCAAGACGCAAATCAACATTACTTTTTCTAAGCTTTTCACCATTAAGCGAAACATTGGCGCCTTCTGGCAAAGAACTCAGTTCTAATGTCATAACTTCATTTGATTTTACATCTTCAAGCTTGTTACCGTCTTCAGGGCAAAACTTTATGTTATCTTCAAATGTGTTCTGACAGATAGGACAAGTTTTTTCTGCTAATACACTTCCGGCAGAAAAAGCTATTAATAAAGCTGATAGTAGCAAAGCACTCTTTTTCATTATTTTTCCCCTATTTAAAGGTTAACGGAATGATTCTGTCTTTTCACGAGACTTCTGAGTTTTACGGTATTCTGTTTCTCTCTTAGCCAATTCTTTTTCCAAGTCACCACTAGTAGCTCTAAGCCTTGCCATTTGTTCCTTGGCTTCCTTGGCATACTTGCTCTTAGGATAATATTTTACTATTCTCTCAAATGCTTCATAAGCAGGTATTGTATATTGCTGATAGAGCATATAATGGGCTTGTTTATAGAATATATAATCTCCATAGAAAAATCCCCATATACCGAGCAAAACGAATACTATACATATCTGCTTGAAAAACATAATAATTCCTCCGAGTTATATTATTATAGCATAGAGCTATGTTTTTAGCATAAAAAAATACGGCCTTACGGCCGTATTTTTGTTAATTTTTCTTATTTAAGCTTTACTATTTTTGCTGAAGCACCTGTCTTAGGTTTGCTGGTTCCCGATTCAGGAACACATATTACAACAGCATTTATAAGGCTGATATTTACTTTCACCTTATATTTTTCTTCAAGCTCAGTAAGTTTTCTTTTGCGTTCTTCTTCAAGATTACTGATAAGCTTATCTATTTCTTCTTCTTTCTGGAAGAAATATAGATGGAAACTTACATTTTCTTTCTTCTGAAGAAGTTCAGCTTTCTGTTCATTAAGGTAGTCATCGAAAACCTTCATGTCTTCACGACATTTTTCCTGACCTATCTTACGGAATTTTTCAATTTCTTCCTGAACAGCTTCTTCGAGTTTCTGACAAGCCTGCAAATAAACCTTTAAAACCTCTGGACCTGGTTCATCAAGCTTAATTCTTGGATCTGGTTTTTCAGAATAATCATCAAGGTCTACTACAAAGAGACTGTCATTAACCTTTAAAGAAGAATCATGTGTATCTTCCACTACAGAATAAAGCTTTTCTTCCTTTGAATCACATTCAAGGCTAACCTTGAAATTAAATGCAACAGAAGTTTTATAATGCATTTTTTCTGCAATAGACTTAACCCCTGAAGCTTCAGGGATCTGGGACTGATGACCAACAAAGAGTCTACTGACCTTTGGGGTTGTTCCAAGCTTTTCTACTATTTTTCTCAGTAAAAAAGAGCCTTCGCTGACCATTTCGATATCGCGGTGCAGCTCTGCTTTTTCTCTATCAAAGGTAAAGCAGAGTTTATCACCACAATTGAAAAAGCCCTGTTCCTTTTCAGGAATTTCAGCTACCCATACGTTTTCCTCAGCTTCCTTACACTTTATGCCTTGCATATTGAAGAAGGCAGTGACCAGCTGTTGGATATTATTCGCCATTGAATATTTCCTCCTGGGCGCGTGTAATCTCATTGTGGGTCTGAAGAGCTTTTTCAAGCTTATTGCCAAGAGTTACGAACTTACGTTTCATAGCATCCTGGTTTGGAGACATAGTAACGATATCAATAATGATCTGTTCAAGGGTTCTCTTGGTCTGCATATTTCCAAGAATCATTTCAAGTTCGCCAATGATGAGCTTAAAGAGGTTAATCTTCTTATCAAGGAGTTCAAGAACATATGATTCGATGGTATCCTTAGCACTGAGATTGATAATGTGAACATCATCATTCTGACCAAGTCTGTGAATACGACCGATTCGCTGTTCAATTCTCATTGGGTTCCAAGGCAAATCATAGTTTACAAGGAATTTACAGAACTGCAGGTTACGACCTTCACCACCTGATTCAGTGGAGACAAGAATCTGCTTTTCGTTTCTGAATTCTTCGATGCATTTGTCTTTTTCCGCCTGTGACATCTGACCGTTGAATACAGCTACTGAATAGCCTTCATCTTCAAGCATCTTAACCAGATAATCCTGAGTGCCTCTGAACTGTGTGAAAATGATAACCTTTTCCTTCACAGTCTTAATGATTTCCATAAGAACCTGGCCCTTCTTGGAAGTCTTAACATTCTTGGCCATATCAAGAAGCTTCTGAAGTGATTCATCAAATTCATCCTTATACTGATTGCTGGCAATCATCTTATCAAGGGCCTTAGCCAATGCGTAGGTTGAGCTACCCATAAGCTTCTGAAGGAGAATAAGTGTCAATCTGTTAATTCCACGTGGATTCTTGTGGGTTGGCAGAGTGAAGTATTTTTTGCGGATGAAATCAGTGAGTTCAGCATACAGAGCTGCTTCATCTTCGTTCAGATCAACCGAATAAGTATGAACAAAGCGCTGTGGGAACTTAATAAGAGTATCTGCACGGCGATGTCTGATCATTATTTCTGAAAGCATTTCACGAAGCTTAGCAGAATTCTTAGGTAATCTCTTATCGCTTTCAGCAAGAAAATCATCCTTGAATTTCTGAACAGTAGACAAATAACCAGGCTTCAGAATTGAGATAAGATTAAAAAGTTCAATCATATCATTCTGGATTGGAGTTGCAGTAAGCATCAACAAATACTTAGTATTGATTGAATTAACAAACTGCCAGTTCTTTGTCTTTTTGTTTTTGAGCTTGTGAGCTTCATCAACGATTAGAAGGTCATATTTAATCTTCTGAACGTTATCCTGGTTTTTAGTGCTCTTTGCTGTATCAAGAGAAGCAATTACCAGATCTTCATCTTCCCAGTCAGTTATTTCCTGATGGTTCTTGAAATTAAGACCGAACTTGGTCTTAAGTTCTTCCTGCCACTGTGTGATAAGAGAAGCTGGTGTGAGAATCAGAACTCTCTTTACCATACCGCGGAGGAGGTATTCCTTAAGGATAAGACCGGCTTCAATAGTTTTACCAAGACCAACTTCATCAGAAAGCAGGGCACGACCGTTAAGCTTTTCGATAACAGCATGTGCTGTCTGGAGCTGGTGTTCATAAGCATTTACTCCAAAACTGCTCTTGAGAGCAAGAAGTTCGTTTGAATTAGTATCGCAAGCAATTTCCTGACTCATCTGAACCAGTCTGGTTTCTTCGTATGGTGCGAAATCACTGTTTACGATGCTTCTTAATACATCCAGATTATGAGCATCATACGAAATAGCTGAATCGATATTGGAAGCGAGCATAAATTCGACTTCTTCTTCAACTTCTTCTACAACAGCAGTCTTGCCATTGTTCAGTTTAAGGCGATATGTCTTAGTAGTAAGATCGACAACTTCAATTGTAACGCTGTCGCCTTCCTTCACATTGTTTCTTTCCCACCATTCACCGAAGGTAAGGCAGACCATGTAGCCGCGCATCTTCTGGTATATTGCAGAATGAGTAACTTCATTGTCATCAATAAAGGTTATCTGAACCAATTCACCATTGAACGGGAACAGAGCCTTCATCTGTGGATTCATGAAGAGGTAGCCCTGCTGGAAGGCTTTGCCTTTGATCTGGAAGGTAAAGCTACCTTCACTGTGAGATTCGCATTTAATAAGTGGAGCCTTTTCAGCTCTAGTTTTAAGAAGAGAACTTGGAGTCATTTATCAATCACCTCAGCCTTTGGTCTTTTCCAGGGGTCTAACTTCAACAATAATTTCTTCACCAACTCTTACAGCGGATGATTTTTCAATATAGTTGAGGTCGGCAATGGTGCGTTCCTTAGAAGCAGTTCCATAGTAGTTTTCTGCAATAGACTTGAGAGTATCACCGTCTTTAACAACGTAAATAATCAGTTCTTCATCTATTGTTTTAAGCTTCTTGAAATCTGAAGGATTGATCTTGCGGGAAGCAACGGCCTTAGCTTCGGCTGCCTTAGCCTTTGCTTCAGCTTCCTTAGCCTTAGCAGCAGCCCTAGCAGCATCAGCAGCTTTCTTTTCTTCCAGCTGCTTTAAAGCTTCTGCTGCAGTCTTGGCTTTGGTAACCTTAACTTCAGCATTTGTTTTTGCAGATGCTACTTCAGTATTTGCCTTGGAAACAGCATTGTTAACAGTTTTTTCTGCTTCAGCTACTTCCTGCTTTACTTTAGTTGCTTCTGTCTTAGCCTTCTGTTCTACCTTCTGAGCAGTTTTGTCTACAGTTGAAGCAACCTTCTGGGCAGCTGCTTTTGTAGTTTCATCTGAGGTAGACTTGGCTACAGTATTGTTAACTGAGGAGTTATTGTTTTCAAATGGGACTTCTTTGCGGGCAATCTTTTTTTCGTCTACAGCAGGAGCTTCGGTATAAAGAGTTGTAACACCGTTTTTATCTGTAGAAGATTGAATTCCCTGAAGGAATGAATACTTTTCAGACCATGTTGTAACTCCATTAATGCGGCTGAATACTCTGAACTGACCTGTAGTCTTGTCTACTCCTTCAACTGGAACAGCCATACGGAAGGTCTTTAGAGCACCTGGAGTAATAGAATCCTTTGGAGTAAGGGAATAAGTTTTTACACTACCCTTATCTTCAATTTGAACACCAATCTGATAGTTTCCTTTGGTAATAGCTTCTTCGCTCTGATTTAAAACATGTGCAAGAACGAGTCCTTTACCTGGTGCCAATGCCTGACTCTGAGAATTAGCCGGCAATTTTTCTACAAAGAAACCCTTTACAAGAGGTTCTGCAGAAAGATCTGTAACGCTCAAAAGTAACAGGGATGCTAGCCCTGCGGCTTTTAATGTTTGCCTCATTTGAAATTTGCTCCTTAATTATTGTTTTTATCTTTTCTGCTATCAATATCGGCGTTTTGCTAAGAAAAGTTAAGGAGCTATTTTTTTTAAATTAATAGTTAGAAATTATACGAAGGTTTGAATTGCTTCCAGAAAAAACGTATGGCAATTTGGGATTGCTAATTACAGCATGACCAGGGAAAGTTATTGGTTCTTCTGTATCTGAAACATCAGTAACAACTACCGGAGAAGCAAAGGGATTTCTACCGATAATATAAGGACAGGTTTCATTGGTTTTAAATTTTTCGTCTATCTTTGAATTCAATTCTGGCAATTTAATAGAATTCATGTCAAGAACTGGGACCGGTCTCAATGCTTCTCTTGGTGTGTTGGCAGTTGAACTGGTATTTCTCAAGGAAGCAGTCTTAGTCCTATTATTGGCGGACTTGGCATTTTGAATATCAAGAAGCATTTCACGCATTTCACGATTCATGCGCTTGGTTTCATTCAGTTGGCTTTCTAAGTCATTACCTGCTTTATCTAAGGCTGCATTCTTCTGGTGTGCAGGTCTCGTTCCTTCGCGGAATTGATTTTTGGTCGGCGGCTTAATCAAATAATTAATCAAAATAACGACGACAACTAAGCAATAGCCACAAGCTATAATAAAATTTGCTGTCTTTTTGTTTTGTACCGTTTTTGACATTGTACCACCCCGTACATAAGTTTATCACTATTATCTTTCTTTGGCAACAAATAGAAACTGGTGAAACTTCAATGAAGTTTCACCAGTTTAGGGGTTAGAGATTAGGGATTAGGGGGGGAGATTACCACTTACGCTTCATCTGAACGTAATCCTTGGCAAGACCACCTTCACTTGTTTCTTTATATACAGAAGGCAAGTCATGACCAGTCTGTTTCATTACACTTACAACCTTGTCAAATGAAACTCTGTGACTCCCATCGGTTAACGAAGAGAAAAGATTGCAATCTAATGCGCGTGCAGCAGCATATGCATTACGTTCGATACAAGGAATCTGAACCATGCCGCAAACAGGGTCACAGGTCATGCCAAGATGGTGTTCCAAACCCATTTCAGCAGCATATTCGATTTGAGCTGGGCTTCCACCAAAAAGCTGACTAGTAGCAGCTGCAGCCATAGAGCAGGCAACACCAACTTCGCCTTGACATCCTACTTCAGCACCAGAAATAGAAGCGTTAGCCTTTACAATATTACCAATAATACCGGCAGTTGCTAGAGCTCTAATAATCTTTGCTTCACTGAAATTACGGCTTTTATAAAAATGATAAAGAACAGCAGGAACAACACCACAGGAACCACAGGTAGGAGCTGTAGCAATAACTCCACCCGAAGCATTCATTTCTGCAGCAGCTAATGCATATGCAAAGACGAGCCCCCTAGATTTTATATTATCCTTTGAGCCACCTGCTTTTATATAAAAGTCTGCGCCTCGGCGGCGAAGATTAGTTGGTCCAGGCAAGCTGCCTTCTGTTTCAAGGCCTTCTTCAATACAATTCTTCATAGTCTGCCATACTTCACCAAGATAATCCCATACATCAAAGGTTTCATGCTCTTTTACATATTCCCAGAAGCATTTTCCCTTTGTTTCACACCATTCCAGAATATCTTCCATAGTAGAAAGAGGATAAATTTCACCTTCATCTTCACCAATGATGCCATTATCATCAGCAAGAGCACCACCACCCACACTAAAGCAGGTCCATTTGCCTTCTTCCTGACCAGCCATGTCATACGCCACAAATTTCATACCATTTGGATGATATGGCAAAAATATCTTGGGTTCCCAAATAATTTCAGTTGGTGCAACTGCCTTTAAAACAGACAGAATAGCCTGGTCAGTAAAGTGCCCCTTGCCTGTTGCGGCAAGACTTCCATAAAGAGTTACCTTAAAGCTTCTTGCACTTTTATGGCGAGACAAAAATAGTTCTGCAGCCTTTTTAGGTCCCATGGTATGGCTACTTGAAGGGCCGTTACCAATTCTATATATTTCTTTGATACTTCGCATCATGGTAATTTCTCCTGCACTACAAATCTTATCAAACTATTTATGTGTTATATTATTGATATAGCATCAACAAACCGCGAATGTCATTTTATCATCAATACAACAGCATCGCATTCAATACTACGGCCTTCACCGACACTATCCATTTTTTCGTTGGTTCCGGCTTTTACAGAAATTCTATCTTCGTCTATTTCAAGAGTTTCAGCCAAAATCCTGACCATTTTGGCTTTATGGGGAGAAAGCTTAGGGCGTTCGCAATGAATCATGCAATCAAGATTCCCTACTCTATAGCCCTTTGATTTAGTCAAAGCAACGACATGCTTCAGCAATTCAACAGAGCTAATTCCTTTATATTTGGGGTCTGTGTCAGGGAAATGCTGACCTATGTCACCTAAGGCTAGAGCCCCAAGCATTGCATCCATAATAGCATGTATGAGCGCATCAGCATCAGAATGGCCTTTTAAGCCCATTTCGTAATCAATCTTCACCCCACCAAGCCATAGTTCACGGCCTCTTTCAAAGGCATGAATATCGTGACCTAATCCAACTCTGAAATCAGTAAACATAATAGCTTACCCACAAATTCTTCTGCTTTTCTACGTGCTTCGACGTCAAAGCCTATCAACTGATCAATGCATGTAGCCGGTTCATTATTAAAAGAATTGATTGTATTGCCAATAACTTCAGGAATCTGCAAGAATCCAATCTGCTTCTTCATAAAGGCGGCAACAGCAATTTCATTGGCAGCATTCATTA
>JAZUDR010000163.1:0-27121 GCA_045639725.1 Candidatus Avigastranaerophilus sp.
TGTCATGCAGTCAGAAACCGTCATACTTTGAGCAGAAACAGTCTTGATCAGCTTAAAGTTCTGATCAAAGAAACCAAAGGATTTATTGGTCATCTTTACAACATATTGATCTTTAACTGGATCATATGAGAAAGAAGCAAAACATTTATTAGTGTATTTTTTACCATTCTTATCCTTCGGATATATCTTCTTATAACCATTTAAATCGGTATCTATCTCACACCAATATGTCATCTTGTTGGTGCAAGTAGCAGAATATATCTTCTTATTCTTAGTATTATAGCAAAGGGAATTGCTATGACCAATCTTGCCTATTCGCTTTGCTTTAACTATTTTCTTAGTGCTCATATTCATTTTCAGAATCTTGGTATACTGACTTCTATAATCACCATTCTTGGCAGAAGTCATAAGAGCAATATAGAAGTATGTACCGTCACAGCAAATACCTTGAACATGAGTGTAGTTTTCACCACTTGTATCCCAGTTGCTGCCAATAGACTGCTTTTTATATACAGAAGTAGTTACTTTGCCAGGACTTAAAAGAGCGCCTAGATTACTTATATATTGATTATTATTTGAAGCACTAGAAGTTGTTGAAGATTTAGAAGTCTTATTGGTGCTTGTTGATGATTTTGAGGAACCGGTCTTTGTTGAAGTCTTAGTAGAATTAGTGCTTGTTGAAGTCTTTGTCGTAGTAATGTTTGCAGTAGGACTAGTAAATTTGACAGTGTTATTTGATTCTTTTGGTGCCTCATTCTTAGCCACTTTAGCACTGGAAGAATTATTACTATTGCTTTGAGTGGATGTAGAGGTTGATGATTCTGTCGAAGTCTTTGCGGAAGTAGTGGTCCCTGTGGTTGTTGCTAGAGAAGTTGAATTTGCTTCTTCATTGTCGTCATTATCAGCAGCAACTTCTTCACCATCATCATCGCTATCATTATCAGAGGTATCATTAGCTTTATTTTCTTCAGATGGTTCATCATCACCATCCATATCAGTATCAATTAATGATTTAACAACATAAGCTTCTTTATCTTCGAATTTAAATTTCCAATATGTTCCGCAGTCAGCAAGGATTTCAATATCATCACCGGCATTAAGTTCACCTAATTCATAACCATCAGCGTCATAAGCCTTCACATCTTCAGACACTGTTCCATCATCAGGATATGTCTTATTGAAGCCGTCGACTTTTACCCATTTAGAATGGATGTATGCATCTCCACCACCCATATCAATTATAAACCAATCACCATCAACACCAGTTATTTTTACTTCAATGCCTTTGGCAATCTGACCAATAATATTACCCCATGGGCTAGTTCTATAATTTTCAAAATCAGAGATAACTTTACCTTTTTTACCAATGCATTGTTCTAAGGAAGAGACTGTTGTTATTGCCAGTATCTTCTTTTCTTTATTTTCTTCGGCAACCTGAGAGGTTCTGATATTGTTTTCTTCTGAATCAGATGATTTTAATTCGACTCTTTTATTAGATTCTTCTTCTGCCTTCATTTCATAGTATTCTTGGATATCCTGTAAAGTTACATTTCTGGCAGAATTTATATCAAAGCCTGCTGCATAAGAAATAGTCGTAGCAGCAATAGGAAGAAGATAAGCTAACTTTGAGAATCTTTTCATTATTAATTCCTCTTATAATTTTTTTTAGTATACCTTATTTCTAAACAAAAGTTTACATTATCATTTCGTTTTAAACTAAAATTTGACAGTAGGTTCTATTTCTACTATTATACGGCTAACATTTTTTCGTATAAAAACGAGGTATATATGTCAGATAAAACCTTCTACATTACTACACCATTATATTATGCAAATGACGAACTGCATATTGGCCACGCTTTCTCAACTTTGGCAGCCGACATCATGAGCCGCTTCCAGAGATCAATGGGGAAAAAGGTTCATTTCCTTACCGGCTCAGACGAACACGGTCAGAAGGTTGAACAATCAGCTAAGGCTAAGGGTCTAACTCCAATAGAACATACTAATAGATTAGTAGAAAAGTTCAAATCACTTTGGACAATGTTGGATATTACCTATGATGACTTTATTAGAACAACTGAAGAACGCCACGAAAAGGTAGTTACCTATGTACTCAACAAGCTTTGGGAACAGGGTGATATTTATGCCTCTGAATATAGCGGATGGTATTGTACTCCTTGCGAACGCTTCTGGACAGAAAAAGAAGTTCCAGATAGAATTTGTCCAGACTGCCACAGACCAGTTCAGGAAATCACTGAAAAGAATTATTTCTTCAAGATGTCAAAGTATCAGCAGAAGCTGATTGACCATATTGAAGCTAATCCAGACTGCATTAAGCCAGCAGCTCGCAGAAATGAAGTTCTTGGCTTCCTTCGCAAACCACTTAATGATTTGTGTATTAGCCGTCCTAAGAGCAGACTCCAGTGGGGTATCGAATTACCATTCGACAAAGATTATGTAACTTACGTTTGGTTTGACGCTCTCACTAACTATATTTCTGCAGCCGGTTATCCATATGATATGGAAAAGTTCAATGAACTGTGGCCAGCAAACGCACACCTGATTGGTAAGGATATTCTGACAACTCACGCAGTATACTGGGGAACAATGCTTCTTGCACTTGGTCTTCCACTTCCAATGTGCATTTTTGCTCACGGCTGGTGGGTTACCGGTCAGGGAAAAATGTCTAAATCAGTTGGTAATGTAATCAATCCAAGAGAGTTAGTAAGCACTTATGGTCTTGACCCATTCAGATTCTATCTCTTCAGAGAAATGATTTTTGGTCAGGATGCTACCTATACAAAGGAAAACTTCACCAACAGATATAATGCTGACTTGGCTAATGACTACGGAAATCTCTGCAACAGAATGCTTCCAATGTTAATGAAGAACCGCGAAGGCATCTTCCATAAGACTGAAGCTACCCTTGAACCAAGTAAGGAAATCGTAGCACTTTCTAAACAGGTTAAAGAAAACTTCATTAAAGCAATGAATGATTTTTCATTCAATGAAGCACTCGAACATGTTTGGCTTTTCATCCAAAGACTGAATAAGTATGTTGATGAAACTGCTCCTTGGAAGGTTGCCAAAGAAGGTAACACAGCCCTACTCGACGAAATATTCTATACAATTGGTGAATCAATCAGATTCGTATCTGTTCTCGTAACACCAATCATGCCAAATCTAGCACCTCAGTTCCTGGCTCAGATAGGTCTTCCACAGAGCATTAAGTTCACAATCAAAGACCTTGAATGGGGTCAGTTGCCAGAAGGCACCCATTGTGGCGAACCAAAGCCCTTGTTCCCAAGAATTGAAACTGAAAGAATTCAGGCTCTCAAAGGTGGCAAGGACGCAAAAGCTGCTAAGGCTGAAAAACCAGCAAAGGTAAAAGAAGAAACACCAACAGAAGGTGTTATAACCTTTGATGATTTTATGAAAACCGAACTTTGCATCGGCAAGATAGAAACAGCAGAAAAGGTCGAAAATGCAGACAAGCTTCTCAAGCTTTCTGTTAATATTGGCGAAGAAGAACCAAGAACTGTTGTTGCAGGTATAGCTTCTTACTATAAACCAGAAGAAGTAATAGGCAAACAGGTATTAATGGTTAAGAACCTTAAACCGGCTAAGATAAGAGGTATTATGTCCCATGGTATGCTGTTATGTGCAGAAACCGAAGATGGCGGACTTGCTCTTATGACCCCAAGCATACCTGCAAAGACTGGTATCAGAGTTCACTGACATGAATTCTGCATATTTAATAGATGTACACGCACATCTAGAAGACGAAAAGTTCGACAATGATGTGCGTGAAACAATTGAACGTGCATCTGCAGCCGGCATTAAAAAAATTATTAATGCCGGTTGTTCAATAAATGAATGTCAGAAAATTTTTGAAATCGTAAAAAAGAATCCTGAATGTTATTGCATCGTAGGTGTTCATCCACATAATGCCAAAGAATTCCGTGATTCTGATTTGGATTTGCTCACAGACTTTGTTAAATCAGATAAATGCCTTGGAATTGGAGAAATAGGCTTAGATTATTTTTATGATTTTGCTCCAAAAGATTTGCAGGTTGAAGTCTTTCAAAAGCAATGGGAATTAGCTTCTAAGCTTGAACAGCCAGTAGAACTTCACATAAGAGACGCATACGATGACTTTTTCCCCGCAATAAAAGGATTGAAGCAACCAAAGAAAGTCATGCTGCACTGCTTCTCTGGAGACTTAGACATAGCAAGAAAAGCCTTAGACCTAGGATTCGAGTTTTCGATTGGTGGAGTTCTGACTTTTAAGAAATCAGAATTAACAAGAAATATATTCAAATTTATACCAGAAGATAGAATACACTTAGAAACAGATTGTCCTTATCTATCACCGGAAGGTAAACGTGGAAAACGTAATGAACCGGCTAATGTTTCAATAACAGTTGAATATCTGGCTAAAGTTAAGAATTGTTCTGTGGAACACATTACAGAAGTATTATATAATAATGCAAAGAATTTTTTTGGACCGAAATTGGGTATTGAATAATGGAAAATCAGAGACTGGAATTTACTAGAAATAATCATACAGACATCTATATTGGAACTGATCTTTTTCCCGAAATAGCTGCAAAGTTCAATATCTCTGGCTTACCGAGGCATTGTGCAATCCTCACAAATAAAACTGTATCAAAGTATTACCTTGAACCATTAATAAAAGAACTGCAGAATAAAAATATCAAAGTAGCTACAATAGAAATTGAAGATGGCGAAAGCTATAAGAACCTTGATACCGTTAATACAATAATAGAAGAACTGGCAGCAGCAGAAATAGATAGAGACTGTCCATTAATTGGTCTTGGTGGTGGTGTAGTATGCGACTTAGCAGGTTTTGTAGCCTCCACCTACAAACGAGGAATACCATTAATTCTGGTTCCAACCACACTTTTAGCAATGGTTGATGCCAGTTTTGGCGGGAAAAATGCTATCAACACACCAACAGCCAAAAATCTGATGGGAACATTCTATCAACCTTTGATGACCTTTATGGATGTAAAGGTCCTGACTTCACTTTTATCACAGCAGTTATACTACGGTCTTGTAGAAGCTCTCAAGCATGGATTAATTTATGACATGGCCTATTTTAATTTTATAGTCAACAATCTAGAAGAGATTAAGAATAAGAATCTTCCAATACTTCAGCGCGTTATTAGACGCAGCGTCTTTATAAAGAAAGAATTCATTTCAGAAGACGAACTGGATATCGGAAAAAGAGCCCATCTCAACTTTGGTCATACCTTTGGTCATGGTTTGGAAACCTCTGGCAATTATGTCAGATATAATCATGCAGAAGCTGTTGGTATAGGTATGTTGATGGCTATCAAAGCAGCAGTAAATAAAGAAATTCTTAAAGATGACTATTCTGATAAGCTTGTGAATGTGCTAAAATCCTTAGATTTGCCAACCCAAATTACGAACACACTTTCCATAGAAAAAGTCATAGAAGCAATTAAGTCAGACAAGAAACGCTCTCATGACGGTATAAAGTTTATATTACCGGAAACTGAAGGCAAAACAGTCGTTTATAAAGTAAAACCAGAGGAATTGGATAGCTTTGTAAGGTCAGCTATCGTTTAAAAATTTCCCATAGCACAATAAAAATTTTAAAACAAGATATTATCTTAAAAATTTTTGTTGTATATATATAACCATCAAAAAAAGAGAAGGATTTGTAATGAACTCTACAACAACAATCGCTAACCGCTTTTCAGCAAACGCACAGAAGATTCTTGCCAAAAGATATCTTACCAGAGACACCGAAGGTAACCCAATAGAAACAATTGAAGGTTTATTCAGACGTGTTGCTCATGCTATCGCTTCAGCTGAAAACAATTACACTAATAGTAAGTATAAAGCAGAAGACTTAGAAGAAACCTTTTTCAAGATGATGACTGAAATGGACTTCTTGCCCAACAGCCCTACCCTTATGAATGCAGGTAAGCCATTAGGTCAGCTTTCAGCTTGTTTTGTACTTCCAGTTGAAGATTCAATGGAAGGAATTTTCGATGCAGTTAAGCATGCTGCTATAATTCATAAATCAGGTGGCGGAACAGGTTTTAGCTTCTCTCGTCTTAGACCATCAAAAGATATAGTTTCTTCAACCTGTGGTGTAAGCTCTGGCCCAGTTTCCTTCATGAAGGTATTCAATGTTGCAACTGAAACCATCAAACAAGGTGGAACCAGACGCGGTGCCAATATGGGTATACTTCGCGTAGACCATCCAGACATTCTTGACTTTATCACTGCAAAGGAAGATTTGAAAGAGCTTACAAATTTCAACCTTTCTGTTGCTATAACTGATAAATTCATGGAAGCATTGGAAAACGACGATGAATATGAATTGATCAATCCTCGTTCTGGTGAAGTAGTAAAGACGTTAAAAGCCTCCAAGGTATTCTACATGATAGTAGAAAGAGCTTGGAAGAACGGTGAACCAGGCATTGTATTCATTGATAGAATTAATGCAACTCAACCAACACCAGCAGTTGGAATGATTGAATCAACCAACCCATGTGGTGAACAGCCATTGCTGCCATATGAAGCATGTAACTTAGGTTCAATAAATCTTGCCAGATTCGTCACCACTGCAAATGGCAAACCAGAAATAGACTTTAAGCGTTTAAAAGAAATCATCACTCTATCAGTTAGATTTCTTGATAACGTAATTGACCAGAACAAATATCCGTTACCACAGATTGATAAGACTACTAAGTCTAACAGAAAGATAGGACTTGGTATCATGGGCTGGTCAGATATGCTTATCAAGCTCGGTGTTTCATATAATTCCCAGAGAGCTATTGAACTTGCAGAAGCAGTTATGAAATTCATTCATGACGAAGGTTGGAATGCATCACAGGAACTTGGTAAAGAACGTGGTAGTTTCCCGAACTTCGAAAGATCTATTTACCCATCAAAGGGCTTTACAGCAATGAGAAACGCTACAGTAACAACTATTGCTCCTACAGGAACAATAAGCATGCTCTGTGGTTGTTCATCCGGTATTGAACCTCTCTTTGCAATCGCTTATGAAAAACATGTAATGGATAATGAACATCTCCTAGAAGTTCATAATGACTTTGTAAAAATTGCCAGAGAAAGAAATTTCTATTCTCAGGAACTTATGGAAAAAGTTGCAAAACAAGGCAGCGTCCAGAATCTTCAGGAAGTACCTGCTGATGTAAGAGATATATTTGTAGTAAGCCACCTGATTTCTCCAGAATGGCATATGAAGATGCAGGCAGCTTTCCAGAAATGGACTGACAATGCAGTTAGCAAAACCGTTAACTGTCCAAATGATGCTACAAAACAGGATATCGAAACAATCTTCAGACTTGCTCACAAGTATGGTTGCAAAGGTGTAACTGTTTATCGCGACGGTTCCAGAGATACTCAGGTTCTTAACCTTACAGGCAAGAAAGCCGTTGACATTGTAAACGTTAAACCAGCAAATCTTTCATTGACCCCAAGAAGCAGACCAGATATTACTGTTGGTGTTACAGAAAGAGTAAAGATTGGTTGCGGTAACCTTTACGTTACAGTCAATAGTGACGACAATGGTATCTGCGAAGTATTCACAGGTCTTGGAAAGAATGGTGGATGTCCATCTCAGTCTGAAGCAACTGCCAGACTTGTATCCATGGCTTTAAGAGCTGGTATCGAAGTTCAGGAAGTTATCGACCAGCTTAAAGGCATTAGATGTATGTCTACTATTAGAAAGAGCTCAATGGGTAAAGACCTAAAAGTTCTTTCTTGCCCAGACGCAATTGGTAAAGCAATCGAAAAGTATTATCTTGCTGCAAAAGATAACTTTAAGAAGATGCCACCAGTTTTCAAGGAAAAAGCTGAAAAGCAGGACCTTATGAATGATAATCAGCCTGAACCAGGTGTACATTGTCCTGAATGTGGTGAAATACTCGAACATGATTCAGGTTGTGTAATCTGTAAATCTTGTGGTTATTCGAAGTGTGGCTGATATTTATTAATCTTTGAGAAAAAGAGTATCCTAAAAAATAGGGTACTCTTTTTTTTATATTTAAGGTGCATAAAATTGACTATCAATTTAGCTTATATAAAAGCCAAAAAAATATAAAAAAATTTTTATGTACCATTGACACATCACCAATTTATAATTAAAATGTAAAAGAAGTATCTAATATTTAGTATAAGTTTCTATAAGTTTAAGCGCTCCGTGCGCAATAAGGAGTATAGGGAATGAATCACGGTATTGCAAAATCACTTTTGCTAACAGCACTTGGTGCATTCTTATCAACTGCAGCTATTGCAGATGTAAGAGTCACATTCCTAGACGTTCATCAAGGTGACTGTATTATCATTCGTAATGGTGCGAAGACAATTATGATCGACGCAGGCGATGATAAGCTTGATGCAGCTCAGCGTTATATTATTCCTTTCTTGAAAAAAGAAGGAATCAAGAAAATTGACCAGGCAATCATCACTCACCCACACAGAGACCATTTTGGTGGTTTCATTGACTTAGTTAAAGATTTTAAGATTGGTGAATTTGTATATTCCAACGACAGTGACATTTCATCAGAAGGCAAAAAAGTAACAAGAGGTTCTGGTGACGCTATTGCATATAATAATATGAAACAGCTCATCCTTAGCAAAGGAATCCCTTATCGCAAAGCCAAACTCGGCGAAATGTTAGATTGGGGTACTGGTGTAAAGGCAGAAGTAGTAAGCTGTGATAATCCTAAACTTGCTAGAGCTCTTTCTAATGGAACAACAAGAGCTGGTGAAGTTAATCCAAACGAAATTTCTGTTGTAGTAAAGATGACTTATGGAAAAGTAAGCTATATGTTTACAGGCGATGCCGAAAAGAAAGCAGAAACCGAAATGGTTGAACGCTATGGTAAGAAATTAGCCTGCACAGTTCTTAAATCTGGTCACCATGGTTCAAAGACTTCCTCTAACCATAACTTCATGGATACTATTCAGCCAAAATATGGTGTAATTCAGGTTGGTAAAGGCAATAGCTTTGGTCATCCTACAAAACAGACTCTCGACATTTATGATTACTACAAAATGAAAGTATTCAGAAATGACGAAGACGGTACCGTAGATAGTATCACCAATGGTGAAACTGTTGAATTCATTTCTAATCAGAGCGCTATTGCTTTCGCAAGCAAGCCAAAGGTAATTGCTCTTACTGGTAACAGTGCAACTATTCAGTGGACCACTAACCGTGAAGCAGTTTCCAAAGTAGAATATACTGATGGTTCTTCAACAAAGACCAAAGGTTCTGATTCATCTACCAAGACTCACACAATTACACTTGTTGGTTTGAAGCCAAATACCGAATATACTTATGTTGCTTATTCTGCAGACCCACGCGAAACCTCTAAGGTTGTAAAAGTAAAAGGTTCTATCAAGACACCAGCTACTTCTTCAGCTGCAATGGCTAGTCTTGCTAGCGTAAGCACAAACTTTGACCGTGTTTATATGAAACACCCATTCAAGATTCTGGCTAATGTAAAGAATCCAACAGAAAACAAGATTGATGGTCTTACTGTTGAAATGTATCACTCATCAATCAATGCTTCTAACCTTATTGAAAAAGTTCAGTTAAGTGTATCTCCAAAGAGCACTGCAGTAGCCGTAAGCAATACTAAGATTGATTGGCTCGGTAAGATTGAAATTATTGCAGTTCTTAAGAAGGGCAATACTATTATTGATACTTCTTCAACAAGCATCACTATGGAAGCTAAGCAGGTATTCGTAGACTGTGCTCATGGTAATAAAGATTACTTCACAGGTCGTTTTGCTGGTATGAAGATGGATTTGTTCCAGCACTATGGATTCCAGCTAAAATCTCTAAGCAAAGCTATCACTTTCGATCAGATTAAAGACGGTTTCATGGTAATGATTCCTCATCCTACAACTGCTTTCGCTACTGAAGAACTTAATGCTCTTAAGAAATTCAGCAAAGCTGGTGGTTCAGTAATCATGTTCGGTCAGTCAGACTACGGTAACAAATCACATCCTGAAATCCAGAACAAGGTTCTTCAGGCACTTGGTTCAAGCATCCGCTTCAATGATGACCAGGTATGTGATCCAACCAATAACATTGGTGCTCCATTCAGATTCTTCGGAACCAAGTTCCCAACTCCATCAATAACTGGTGAAGATTGTACTAAGCTCTTACTCAGAAGCTGCTGTTCACTCACTAATGCTGAAGGCACTGCTCTTAAGGGCAATAGCAAAGTAAAGATTGTTGCATGTGGCGATGAAGACAGCTATACTGCAGAATCTGATGAACAGAACGATGGTTACAAATATTCTACTGGTAACATACCATTTGCAGCTGTTGAAGACCTTGGCGTAGGTCGCGTAGCTTGTATTGGTGAAAATACTTACCAGGACGGTCTCTATGGCGGAACATCTAACAAGGGCCTCTCAACACCACAGTTCAACAGAGGTATCTGCTACTGGCTGAGCCTTGGCAAGGAAAAGACTCTTAGAAGTCTTACCCGTAGCATTGCACAGCTTGACTATGAAGGTGATCCAGAAGTTAGAGCTTCTCAGTATGAAGCACTTTCTGAAGCTATCATCAAGAATGTTCGCCAGTCCATGGAAGAAAATGGAAATGGTTTGAAAGATGTTAAGCGTGAAATGCAGAATTACGAAGGCGAAAGCATTAATCAGCTGAGACGTCAGATTCAGCAGATTGATAAATTCGAAGATATTTACGCTGAATAATTCCAAGTAAATAAAGAACCTCGATAAGATTTCTTATCGAGGTTTTTTATTTTATTTTTTTTCTAAATCATCTTTAAACTATTACTAAAAACTGATATAATCTTAGAACACATGTATATACCTAGGTAATTTTTTGTGTTTAGAACAAGATTTCTTTTAATAACAATTCTATCTTTGTTTGTAATTCAAGCTACTAGCCTTTTTGCTAGTAATGGGCAGAGAATTACTGATATCCGATTTTGGCAGAGCCCTGAAGAAGCTCAGGTTGTTCTCGACCTAAGTCAGCCACCAAGAGTATCAGAAGTAGGCCGTTTAAATGGTGCACTATTCTTTGACATAAAGAACTGTACATTTAGACCTGGCAAACAAAGATATGCCTTACAGAATCAATTCTTAGAAACCTTAACAGTTCAGCAGAACGAAGAAGATAACTCTACACGCGTTTACTTCAGGGTTCCTCAGGGTGTTGAAGCCAAAACTTTCGTATTACCAAGCAATGAACGAAAAGGCGATAGAATAGTTATATTCTTAAGAGAACCACAAGCAAAACTGCTACAAAAACAAAGTGTAGAACTTAATGAAGTAAAAAAGCTAAAAGCAGAAAACATTAAAATTGTAGTGATAGATGCTGGTCACGGCGGAGAAGATCCAGGCACAATGTGCAATGGTATCGTCGAAAAAAGCTATGTATTAGCAATGGCAAAGCTTGTAAAGGCTTATTTTGACAGAGACCCGCGTTATAAAGCAATTTTAACAAGAGAAGCAGATTACATCATACCATTAGACAGACGTAGAGAAATTGCTGAACGTCTTGGAGCCGACGCTTTTATTAGCATTCATGTTAACTGGAATTCCAAGAAAGGCATCAGAGGTATCGAAGTATATTACGAATCTCCAAAAGGTGCTGTAAATGAAGCAGACCGTATAGTAGCAGATAACGAAAACAAAGCCGATTTTGCTACCTTAGGCTCAACGAATCCGACTTTAGCAGCATCTAAGAATCAAATTGCCCGAATGCAAGCTAATATAATGGATCAAAGCCGTCAACTGGCAGAAAAAGTAGAACTAAGATTGGCTCAGGCATTACCGGCTCTACCAAGTCGCGGTGTAAAGCGTGCCGGATTCAGAGTCCTCCATTCTTTGAATATGCCTTCTATTCTTGTTGAGTATGGTTATACATCAAATTTCACAGACGCAAATATTCTTAAGGATTACACCTCAAGAACAAAACTTGCACAGTCTTTGTATGCAGGCATAAGCAATTTCCTGCAAACAAAGATAGAAGGTGGAATTGATACTGAATATCTGGAATATTACAGAGTAATGACCGCCAAAAAAGCTAAGATGGAAGCGGATAAGAAAAAGAAGAAAGCCCAATCTGCAAAGAAAAAAACTAAGACTGTAGCCTCTGCAAAGAAGGGTAAATCTACCACCAAAGCAAGTAGTATAAAAGCACCACGGAAATATACCGTAAAACATGGTGATACTCTTTCTGCAATTGCAAAAAAATATGGTGTTTCCATCAAAAGCATTAAATCTGCAAATAAGATGAAGAAAACTGACGTGATTAAATCCGGTCAGGTCCTTATCATCCCTGCACAATAAAGGACTTATAAAGTGGAATTCTTTAGTAATTTAAAAATTAAAACAAGATTATTCCTTACAATGATTCTTGTTTCATTGATATTATTAGCACTAACATTCTTTACATCAGAAAAGATAAGAGATGCTGTAAAAAGTCAGATTCCTCTACAGATCGTTTCAACTATAAATGCTGAAGCGAACAAAATTTCAGCAATTATGAATACTTATGAAAATATTGCTAGTAATATCTGTAGGCTGAATTCCACTAAAGGATTCCTTTCCTGGACAATTCAACGTCCCGACGACGTAGAAATGATTGAACAGTGGAAAAAGGTCCTGATTGGCCCCTTAGAAAGTATGTTATATCGTTCTGAAGATAATCCGAATGATTTAATTGAAATAGCTATTATTGATGCAAAGGAAAATAACACATTATTCAGGATACAGACTAATGGTGTAATACCTCCAGATAATGAAGACCCCGTTTATTTAAAGTATTTTACAAATAAAGCCAAAGATATTATTGAGACAGATGGTGTATATAAGAGCCCTGTATTTTTAAAAACAAATTCTGATGAAATATCAGAAAGATTGCTATACATATATAAGCCTATTCAGCAACAACACAAAACAATAGGTTATGTTGCTCTATGCGTAAACTTGGAAAACTTGTTTATGAATGTCCCCTCTTCTCTTGGTGCAGTAGGAGGAAAAACTTCAATTCTGTCTAATGATGATACCCAGAATGGTTGGTATCTGGCCCATGTTGAAAATGAATATATTTTAGATGTTCAGAAAAAAATCTATATGAACACCAAGGAACCAGAATTACAGGAACTTGGTACAAAAATAGTTCAGACAAAATCAAGCTTTTCTCAGTATTTAACTGCAGAAAAATCAAACATACTTGTAGCGGCCTGTAGCATACCAAGTAGCAATTGGGTAATGCTAAGCATTGTCGACACCCAGAACCTGATGGGCGCTCTTAACAATGCCCAGAATTTTTCATTGTTCCTAATCATATTTGGCTTGTTAATAATGACAGGCATAACAATGATAGTTATTAATGGCGTAGTAAATCAGATACATAGCGTATCCAATGGTCTTGAAGAAATCTCTAGAGGTCGCGGTGACCTTACTCAGAGATTAGCAATTGTAGGTAAAGACGAAATTACTGAAGTATCAGAACGATTTAACAAGTTTATTGGATATATTCAGAGATTGCTGCTCCAGATTCAAGACGTTATTAACAGACTAGCACAGATGGCAGGAAGTATTTCTTCATTAACCTCACAATCAAATGAATCGATACAGAACATTTTTGGTAATACCCAAAGAATTACAAAAGCTACAAAAGATTCAGCAACAACACTGGAATCAACAGCAGCTGCTATCGAAGAAATTTCTGCAAATTCTCAATTAATTGCAAAACGTTCCAACAGAGCATATGAAGAATCAGTACAGAACAGATTGAAAGCTACTCAGGGTATGGAAGCCGTTAGAGAAGCCTCAACCACAATTAAAGAAATAGAACATGCTGTAGGTGATTCATCAAGAGTTCTTGAAGAACTTAAGAACCAGTCTAGAAAGATCGGTAAAATCGTTCTTACAATTACTGCAATTTCACGACAAACTAACTTGCTTGCACTAAATGCCGCCATTGAAGCAGCTCGTGCAGGTGAACAAGGTAAAGGTTTTGTAGTTGTTGCAGCAAACGTTAAGAAACTCGCTGAACAGAGTGCTAAGGCAGCTGAAGAAATCGGTGCTTTGATTGGGGAAATTCAGCACAAAACCAATAAAGCAGTTGAAGAAATGGGCTTAGGCAAAGACAAGGTTCAGGAAGGTGTTAAGATTATTAACCAGGCCGGTGGATATCTCGATGAAATCGGTATGGCTTCAGAAAGTGTTAATGTTCAAGTTCAGGATATTAGTAAATCTTCAGTTGAACAAAGTAAAAACATTGAAGCAATCAGCCATTCAATCGAAAATCTCTCTATTACAACAAAGACTACAACCAAGGAAGTTGACGGCGTTTTAAATTCTTTGAAGTCCCAGAGAGATTCAATACAGGATATGGCTAAGGTAATTAAACATTTAAGCATGGTAGCAGATGAAATGAACAGAATGTTAGCACACTTCGTTCTTGAAGCAAGAGAAGTTACCAATGTAGAATTTAAAGAACCCATAGAAAATATAACTGATCAACAAGTAGAACCGCCGCTTCCTGCAATTGAACAACCTGCAGAAGTTGCACAACAGCAAATTTCAGAATAGTCCTTTTATTAGTTAATGAATCTTAGAATTCAATATACATAATGGAGTAATACAATGCTTACACCTAAGAGTTTTTTTGGCGGTATTCATCCACCTGCAATGAAGCTTACTTCAGATAAACCGGTTGTAAAGCTTCCGTTGCCAGATAAAGTTGTTTTACACTTATCACAGCATATTGGTGCACCGGCAAAATCAAGCTTACAAATAAATGACAAGGTCACCTATGGTCAAGTCTTAGCTGAAGCCGGTGGTTTTGTATCTGCTCCTGTGCATGCAACAATTTCAGGTAAGATTATTGCTTTTGGTAATTTTAAGCATCCGCTTGGGCAATCCACCCCGGCAATAGTTATAGAAAGAGATAAGGAAGCCCAAGAACCTATATACACTGAAAAGCGTACCAATGGACTTTCTTTGCCACCTGCGGAAATCATAAAGAGGATAAAGGATGCAGGTATTGTAGGCCTAGGTGGTGCCGCATTTCCAACCCATGTCAAGATTGCCCCACCCGCTGGTGTAGTTATTGATACTGTAATTCTAAACGGCGCTGAATGTGAACCATATTTAACAGCAGACCATAGAACTATGCTTGAACAAACAGAAAAAGTCGTAGACGGTCTGCGTATGGTAATGAAGATATTAAATGCCAAAAGAGGCATAATTGCCATCGAAGATAATAAGCCTGATGCAATTGAAGCATTAAATGATGCATCTGAAGATGTTTTTGCTGTTGATGTTCAGCCATTAACAACTAAGTATCCACAAGGTGGAGAAAAGCAATTAATCAAAGCTTGCTTAAACAGAGAAGTTCCTAACGGAAAACTACCGTCAGACGTTGGTGTTGTTGTAATGAATGTTACAACTGCAGCAGCTGTTTCGGATGCTGTTAATTATTGTATGCCCCTTACAGAAAAGACTGTAACTCTAGCAGGTTCTTGCGTAAAAAATCCAGGCAATTACCGCGTTAGAATAGGCACAACAATTTCAGACTTTATCCAGATGACAGGTGGCCTAAAAGAAGGGATTCCGTTAAAGAAGGTCATCCTTGGTGGTCCTATGATGGGTTTTGCTCTTTATGACTTAAATACCCCAATCATAAAGGGTACCAGCGGAATACTCTGCTGGAGTGAAGAAGAAGCAAAAATGAAAGAAAGAACAGGCTGTTTACGCTGTGGGAAATGCGTAGAAGCTTGTCCAATGGGTTTGGAACCATTAAATATTGACGCTTACATAAATGCCGGTCGCTATGAAGACGCTGAAAAAGCAGGCATTTTAAATTGTGTAAATTGTGGTAGCTGTGCATATTCCTGCCCTGGCGGGAATCCACTGGTCCAGAACTTTATTGTTGCAAAAAATAAAATCCTGGCAGAAAAGAAAAAAGCCGCAGCCGCTGCTGCAGCTGCAAAGGACAATAAATAATGAGCGAAAACAATTCTTACCCCTTAATCACCGCTCAAAATCTAATGGTGAACAATTCACCACATATTCAATCACCAATCACTATTAAAAGAATTATGTGGGAAGTTAATCTATCACTACTTCCAGCATTATTGATGGCAGGTTATACCTTTGGATTAAGAGCAATTCTTGTAATTTTAATGTCTGTATTAGGTTCTGTCTTAGCAGAATTTTTAATACAAAGATACCTACGTAATATTCCAACAACTATTTCAGATGGTAGCGCAGTTGTAACAGGTATATTGCTCGCCTTTTGTCTTCCAGTTGCAATACCACTTTGGATTGCCTTTCTTGGTGGCTTTATAGCAATAGCTCTTGGCAAGCAGGTTTATGGTGGTTTGGGTCAGAATATCTTTAATCCAGCCCATGTTGCAAGAGCTATACTTTTAGCAAGCTGGCCAGTTTATATGAACACCTGGTTAAAACCAAATTTCTGGGCTAGTGTAAATACTGCAGACGCCGTAACCACAGCAACTCCCCTTGGCTTACTTAAAGAAACAGCTAAGAATGGCGAATTGATGGGAAACCTTGCTGATCAATCAACTAATATAATTTCATATGTAATGGGCACCTTACATATTTCATTCTCAGATATGTTCTATGGTCTGAACATGTCTGGCTCATTAGGTGAAATTTCAAAGTTAGCAATATTAATCGGTGGCATATATCTATTGATTAGAAAGCATATCAGTTGGCATGCACCAGTTGCAATGTTCTTAACAGTATTTATCGGCGCATATTGTTATGGTGGAACTTTGGATTATGCATTATTCCATCTCTTAGCCGGCGGTCTTTTCCTCGGAGCATTTTTCATGGTTACTGATATGGTTACAAGCCCCATTAATCCATTAGGCAAAATCATCTTCGGTTTTGGCTGTGGTGCAATTACACTCCTTATTCGCTTAAAGGGAGGTTATCCAGAAGGTGTTTGTTATTCAATTCTGATAATGAATGCATTTGTTCCACTAATTGATAAATTCTGCAAACCAAGACGTTTTGGCGTCTGTGCACCAAAGCCTATTGAAAAGAAGGAGACAGCAAAATGATAAAGAATATGCTAAAAACAGGTCTCTTTCTATTCATTGTATCAGCCATATCAGGCTTATTGCTTGCTTATTCAGAAAGCATTACAGGTCCAATTATCCTTGAAAATCAATTAAAAGCTGAACTTGAAGCCCAAAACAATATCTTACCAAGCAAAGCTTTTAAAGATTTCAATGTTGAAGAAGCAGGTAAAACCGTAAATTTTAAAGTTGGATTTGATGAGAACAATAAAGTTACCGGTGCTGTCTTCAAGGTATCTCCAAGAGGCTTTGGTGGACCAATCAACACATTAGTTGGAATAAATGCAGATGGTAAAGTAACTGGTTACAAGATTCTCAGCCTTAGTGAAACTCCAGGATTAGGAAGCAAACTTACTTCTGAAAAATTTACTGAAAATCTAAAAACTCTCTTAGCTTTAAATTCAAGCCCAAGATTCAAAGTAAAAAAAGACGGTGGTGACGTTGATGCAATAACTGCAGCAACAATTAGTTCAAGGGCATTCTGTTTCGGACTTAGTGAAGCTCAGAATACCTTCAACACCTACAAAACTCAAATTTTGGAATATAAAGCTCCAGAAGCAGACTTAACTGGAGGTGCAAAATAATGATTAATAATTTATTAAAAGGCATTTGGAAAGAAAATCCAACCTTCGTAATTGCACTTGGTATCTGCCCTACCCTTGCTGTAACAACCTCAATGACTAACGCCTTAGGTATGGGTCTGGCAGCAATGGTTGTATTAATCTGTAGTAATCTCTTCATTTCCCTGATAAGAAAGATTGTTCCTGATAATATCAGAATACCAGTATATATCATGGTTATTGCAACATTTGTAACAATAATCGATAAACTGATTCAGGCTTATTCTCCAGCTTTGTCTGCAAGCTTAGGTATCTTTATTCCATTAATAGTTGTTAACTGCATTATTCTTGGACGTGCAGAAGCATTTGCAAGCAAAAATGGTCCTATTGATTCCGTATGCGATGCCATTGGTATGGGCATTGGTTTTACCATCGGTCTTTCATGCATTGCCTTTTTCAGAGAACTGTTAGGCGAAGGCAAACTATATGGATTCGATATTCCATTCTTCTGTAATGACCCAGCATTAATAATGATCATGGCCCCTGGTGGCTTCTTTGTATTTGGTCTTTTAAGAGCATTAAAGAAACACCTTGAATTAAGGAGAGAAGGAAAATGATGCACTTATTCACTATTCTATTAACAGCAATTTTCCTTGAAAACTTTGTATTAAATCAGATACTTGGTATATGTCCTTTTATTGGTGTTTCCAACAAAATGGATTCTGCAATAGGCATGGGCTTAGCAGTAACTTTTGTTATGTTGCTTGCCGGTGTTTCAACATGGTGTGTCTATACCTACCTATTAATACCACTACATCTCGAATATCTTCAGACAATAGCTTTTATTCTTATAATTGCATCTGTTGTTCAGTTTATTGAAATGGTAATAAAGAAAACAGCTCCTGGTCTTTATCAGGCACTTGGTGTTTTCCTTCCATTGATTACCACAAACTGTGCTGTATTGGGTGTATCACTCCTTAACATAAAAAAAGGCTACGGACTTATGGAAACTGCCTTCAATTCATTAGGTGGTGGATTAGGCTTTTTCTTTGCACTGATACTTATGGCTGGTATCCGCGAACGTCTTGAATTGTCTGAGTTACCTGAATGTATGAAGGGTGCACCAATAGCATTCATCACTGCAGGTCTCTTAGCAACTGCTTTTATGGGTTTTTCCGGACTAGTCTAAGAGGTAAAAGATATGCTAACTCAAATAATAAGTGCAATATTAGTATTAGGTATAATAGGTTTTATATTTGGAGCAATTTTGTCTTATGCTTCAGTAAAATTCCAGGTCAAAACAGACCCAAGAATTGAAGAAACAGCTAAACGCTTGCCAGGAGCAAATTGTGGTAGCTGCGGTTTCGCTGGTTGTGCAGCAATGGCGGAAGCAATAGTTACAAAGGGCGTTTCACCGTCAAAGTGTACTGTAATGTTAGTTCCCGACAGAATCAAGCTTGAGGAATATCTTGGCTTAAAGACTGCCTCAGACTCTAACGCCAGAGCTGTTGTTAAAGCTGCATTAATCAAATGTCAGGGACTTGATAGTGATGAATATAAAAAGTTCAACTACATGGGATTACAGGACTGCCAATCAGCTGTTTTAGTCCAAAATGGACCATGGTTATGCCCACATAGATGTATCGGTCTAGGTTCTTGCGTAAAGGCCTGTAAATTTGATGCAATTAAAATTGGTAAATTCCATCTTCCAGAAGTTGACGAAGATAAATGCAAAGGTTGCGGACAGTGCGTATTAGCTTGTCCAAAGCATATCATTGATATCGTAGACATTGAAAAGACAATTCACGTAAGATGTAATTCCGTAGACAAAGGCGCAGATACTCGTAAAATATGTAAAACTGGTTGTCTTGGTTGTGGCTTATGTGAAAAGGTTTGTGCATACGATGCAATCCACGTAGAAAATAATCTGGCTAAAATCGATTATGACAAATGTCATGAATGTGGTGCATGTGTAGGAAAATGTCCAACTGGCGCAATAATAAAAGAAAATAGACCTGACTATAAAGGCAGAGTTGCTGAAATTAATCAGGACGATTGCGTAGGTTGTACTTTATGCTTCAAAACTTGTAAATTCGAAGCTATTATCGGTGGAAAAGTAAAAGAAAAACACAATATTGATCCGAAGAAATGTGTAGGTTGCGGAATGTGTGCCGATAAATGTCCGAAAAAAGCTATTAAGCTTGTTGATAAAGCATAAAACAAAAGCCCTCTTAAAGAGGGCTTTTTTAATTTGGACTAATAAACCTTAATTCTAAAATTTCAGGATTTACAACAATTCCTATTTGAGACAAATCAGCGCCTTCGGTAAAGAATTTAATAAAGAATTCTCTTGCCTTGGGTTCAACGGTTTTTAAAGGTGGCTTTGGTTCAATTTCAACCATTCCAAGCCTTTTATTAACATCAAAATTCAGTGTAATCAGATACGAACTAAGAACCATCTTACTATACTTACCAAAAGCATAGGAATGATTTTTAGCACCAATTTCTCTAAGTTCTGATTCTACTTCTTTTATTCTTTGCCCAAACTTACCAACAACAATACCATCTGGAGGTGCCTTTAAATGGTTATCCAGAAATGGGTCAAATACTTTAATGGAATATCCAGATTTTGAACTAGTACTAGTATTTCCACTGCTATTGCTATTTCCGGTATTACCAGCGTTGTCATTAGTGGGAGGAGCATTATTAGTATTAACCGAACCACTACCAGAACTATTATTAGCAGCAGACGATTTTGACGTTAACTGTTTTAATGCAGTAACACCTGTTTTGGATGGTGCTGCATATAACAAATTAACATTAACTATTCCAGCTAATGCAAATATAATAGAAATAGATTTTAAAGAATTGATTTTATTCATTTCATTTGATAATTTAAGCTTTAGTCGACAAATATACAATTATATTTAATGGAAATATATTATGAGCCTCCAAGCAAAAGTTATTTCTGTATCTGATGACAAAATAAAGGCAAAAGTCAAGGTTAAACCTGTTGCTAGCTGCAATGGTTGTAAAGCATGCGCCGGACTAATAAAAGCAAACAAGAATAGTCTAAAAGAGCAGGAAATAACTGTTCTTACAAATGATATCCCAATAAAGGAAAATGATATTGTGACCCTTGAATTAACCGAATATCAAGGTTCCAAAGCAGCTCTAATATTATACGGAGTTCCAATTATTGGTTTTATCGGAGGTATGCTAATTTCTCCTATATTTTGTTCATTGTTAGCAACCCAAGTTACTGACGGTGCTAGAATAATAGGGGCACTAATCGGTTTTGTTCTATCTATTCTTTTTATAGCTTTATATTTACGTAAAAACAAAACAGAAACCTTTATGATGCATATTGCTTCAAAAATTTCAGAAGATTAAGTAGTGTAAATTGTGCACATGGCATTTATTTGTGAAATTTCGCACATAAAACAATAGATTGTGATTATAGTTACAAAGTCACATTCTTAGACAATCATTGTCTGACGCCAAGCAGAAGCGTGCATTTTTTTCACATTTTTATAATTTCAATGCACCTCAAAAAATAAATATAGAATAGTCTATTCAAGGAATGATCTCATAGAATCCTCATAGACACTTAAAAATTTCCAAATTTATCAGCTAGCAAAATTTGGCATGAAAAATGCTTTCTTTTGGACAGTTCTTTGATAAACATAGAAAAAGTGCTTCCGGGTGTTAATGAATATAATTCATAGCCACAGCATGACTCATACAAAACATCATAGTTAATATTATGATTGTATTCACGTATTCATTCGTTCATTTCTCCTCTCTCAACACACTCAACTCACAACACTCAAATAATTCTCTCTTTCTCAACAATCATATATAGAATTAGTCGCAGCATCGCCCGGAAAGCTTTTTTCATATATTCAAGTCATTTATAATGATTCAATTGTTTATCGAATGAATCTCACTCTTACTCCCTGCATAGTCAGGGATATTTTTTTTTAGAATGAATAGTGCTATATTATTCATATGAATATAATTTTATCAGCTATCAATACAAAACATACACATAGTGCCCTAGCCTTAGCTTGCTTAAAGAGTTACTGGGATAAATACAATTCTAATGTTCCTTTAACAATTAAGGAATTTGATTTAAATATATTAGATGAAACAATAATTAATGATTTACTATTGTTACAACCAGACATATTGGCTTTTTCAACCTATATATGGTCTATTAATAGGATTATAGCAGTTTCAAGTGCTATAAAAGCCTGCTATCCAAATTGCAAAATAATATTAGGTGGACCAGAAGTTTCTTTCAATTCAGAATCAATACTCAATAAATATAGCTGCATTGATTTTATAATAAGAGGTGAAGGAGAAGTAACCTTTAAGGAATTACTTGAGTCTTTACTTAATTGCGACAATTTTGAATCAGTTAAAGGTATTACCTATCGTTCAGGAAATTTAGTCTTAAGAAATCCAGAAAGACCATTTGTTAAAGTTCTTGATGAATTACCATCTCCATTTACTACAGGTAATTATAAGGGAACTGCAAGCTTCACTTACTATGAAGCGTCAAGAGGATGTCCTTCAAAATGCGCTTATTGCTTAAGTTCGGTTCAGGGTAATGTTAGAAATCATTCCATAGAAAGAATAAAAGAAGACTTGGACTGGTTTTTCCAATCTGATTTTGATCAAATCAGATTTGCAGACAGAACCTTTAATTATGACATACCAAGAGCAAAAGAAATTTTGAATTACATAAAAAAAGGAAATACTAAGAATAAGAATTTCCATTTTGAAATACAGGCAGACTTTTTAAGCCAGGAACTAATTGAACTCTTATCTGATGCCCCACGGGGTATATTCCATCTTGAAATCGGAGTTCAGTCTACTAATCCCAAAGCGTTATCCACAGTGCATAGAAAATTTGATATTGATGGTTTAAAAGCAAATGTAAATAAGCTAAGAAATCAAACGAACTGCTATCTGCATCTGGACGTTTTAGGTGGTCTTCCCTATGATACTTATGCTGATTTTTGTAAAAGCCTTGATGATGTAGCTTCATTAAAGCCTGAAGATATTCAAATAAGTATGGTCAAAGTATTGCATGGAACCCCATATGAGTATATGGCTAAGAAGGGTCAGATGTATTATATGTCAGAGCCACCATATACTGTATTAAAAACAGATTGGTTAAAACCTGCCCAAGCGGTAATGATATCGCAGATTTCTAAGCTTGTCGAAGGAATTTCCAATACCGGAAGATTTAATAATTCATTAGAATATCTTATAAACAAACCTTTTGTTGGTTCTTTTTCTAAGCTATTTGAAAGTATGGTATTGTATTGGAGACAAAATAAGCTTCTTTTCTATAATTTCAGTCCTGAAAATACAGTAAAGCATCTGAAAGAATATTCTAAAAGTCTTGACTTGAACATATCAGACCAAGAGCTATTTGAATCTAAGCTTGAACATGAATTAAGGCTAGTTCTAAGAGCTTCAAATGCAGATAACTGGGAAGGTCCACTTCTCCCAGAAATTTCCAAAAAGCCTGAATATAAGCTAGAAACATCATTAAAGTGTTATTGGTATAAGTCTAACCCCTTTGCGACAGATTCAAATAAATCTATTAAAAATTATCCAGTAGTATATCAATTTACAAAATCAGAAACAGGAAGTCCTTCGGTAGAATATTTGAAATTAGCTTTATCGGAAGCTTTTCTTATGATTTGCATACAGAAAAAGCTTGTACTAGATAGCATTCCTGATTTTTGGAAACGGTTATATCCCACAGAACCAACTCCAGATTTTACAATGCTCCTTGAAAAATTAATGTCTGAAAGATTGATTCTATTTACGGCACATAGATAGAATTTGTGATATATTATATTTATGAAATATAACAGATTATCAAGCTTTTCATTATTAATCATCATCCTGCTATTTATAAATGTCCTGCCTGCTGATGGTCAGACGCAGGAATTAGAAATTTATAATGAATGGTATTGCAGTGATAGTAATCTTTTTCCAGAAAGACCTTTTTTTGTAATAAAGGATGTCCTGGAATTTCAATCATTTTGGGAAAAAACAAATTTTGGCGGTTACCCACCCCATTTAGATTTTGAAAAATACATGGTCTTTGTCTGGGCACCAAAACCAACAAGAAAAGATTGCAACAAAGTTGAATTTGAACGATTACTATACAAAAACGGGGCTCTATTGGTATTAATGAACTTCGAAGGTCATGACAAATACATGACAGGTTCATTAAAAAAACCAGTAAAAGCTGTGATTTTCCCCAAGATTAAATCAGGTGATATTTTCATTTATAGAAAAGTAAAGACAGGCTGGGAACAATTTAAATGGACACCGGTTTATGCAATTTGGGATATGAGCGTAGAAAGAAAGCGCCCATTTGAATATGTCTATGTAGATAAAGACAATAAGCCACTTTATGAAACAGCAACCACAACTGCTAACCCATCTGTGACAATTGCCACAACACCGCTAAGAGAAAGCGAATCAACTACATCAGTAACAAATGCAATAGTTGCAACAGAACAAGAAAGTAATGTTTATACACCAAAGCAGAGCGCTGTCTCAATGCCGAGGGAATTGCCAGAAGCAAAGACTTTGTCAACATCCTCAACTAAAAATAATGCTCCAATTCAACCGATTGCCACTGTTGCTAATCCACAAGCCAATCAAACTCCAACAAAACCTGAACCTGTTTCAACTTCTACAAACGCAAAGACAACTTCAGATCCTATAAACATTGGAAATACTCCAGCTCCTAAGATAGATAAAGACGCAAAACCTGAAGTAGCACCAGGAATGGGTGAAGACCCGTTATTTGGTTCAGAATTTGATATCACTTTTTAAGGGGTCATATAATGATTCATGCTTATACTGGTGAAGGAAAAGGTAAGACAACCGCATCCGTCGGATTATTGATAAGAGCGTTCGGTTCAGGGAAGAAAGTAATGATTATCTTCTTTGACAAAGGAAGCGAAACCTACAGACATAATGAATTGATAGTATTCGATAGACTGGGAATTGAATACCACGTAACCGGTCTGGAAAGAATGCTGCCAAATGGTAAATTCAGATTTGGAGTAATTGAAGAAGATAAAAAGGAAGCTATCAGAGGAGTCAATGTAGCAGAAGAAGCTTTAAAGTCAGAAAAATATGATTTAATAGTATTAGATGAAGCCTTATCTGCAATGACCTTCGGTCTACTAGCTGAAAAAAGCTTAATAGAGTTAATAAAATCAACACCTAAGGGTACAGAATTAATTCTTACAGGTCGTTGTAAAAATAAAAAAATATTTGAATATTGTGACCTTGTAACTTCAATGACGAAGGAAAAGCATTATTTCGACAAGGGCGTGCAAGCACGCCCCGGTATTGAATACTGATTAGCGTCTAGCTGGCACTACTACAGTATTCTGTCTAAGCTTAATTCTTGAACCAAATGGGAAATATCCCTGGACACTAGCGCAGCCATAAAGCATACAATTAGCTTCCATAATTGTTCCAGGATTACAAACAGAGTTACATCCAAGCTGACAATTATCGCCAAGAATTGCACCAAATTTTCTCATACCAGTATCAACTCTTTTTCCTTGAAGCATTAAACCTACATGAGTACCATCATGCTTTAGGTTAGATAGTTTTGTTCCGGCACCAAGATTAACGTTTGAGCCAAGAATAGAATCACCAACATAGTTAAAGTGTGGAGATTTTGCACCAGGCATATAAATAGCTCTGACACATTCAGAAGTATGACCAACAACAGCGTTATCACATATAATTACATTGCCTCTGACAAATGCGCCATGTCTGATTTCTACATTTTCACCAATAATTGCAGGTCCACAAACCATTGCTCCAGCTTCAATAACAGAGCCTTTTCCCAGGAAAATCTGGTCTTTATTTCTAATAAAAGCACCGTCTTCGATAGTGCCTAATATAGCAGGTTTAACAGCTTTTTCTACAAAGCCTTTTTGTATTCTTTTAATAACATCCCATAAATTTTCAAGGTCATCATACCCTTCCAAATGTTTTTCAAACAATTCAGGACATGGGAATTTATCAATCTGAGAAAAGAATTCACTAATATTATCCATTTAGAGCCTCCATAATGGTTATATATAGTGTATCGACCTTTATAGAAGCAAATCTTAGACTGTAAGTAACAAATGGTCTTTGTGTATTTTTGCCACGTGCATTTTTTTCACATTTACTAATATTGTGAAAAATTAATATAAACAATGGACAAATCATCTTACAATAGAATTCAAGTCAAATCAGCTAAGAATCAGTTATATAGCTATTTTCAGAAAGCAACAAATAATTAATTTTATTTTTAAAACTTTGGCATATAAATTGCTTATATTATTTTGTAGTTCATTGATAATTAAGTAAAAGAGTTTTCCAGTTATTATGCTTCAGCTTAACAGCTAGCCATACATAGCATTGGTCACAGCATTTATCGCACTTTAAGTTGCGGTATAGTTATAGCATATAATTCGTTTCTCCTCTCTCAACTCAACACTCAACTCAACACTCTCAACACTCAAATTCTCAGTATTCAAACGAACTCACAACTTGGCTTGCAGAGAACTGGAAAACTTTTTTAATATATTTTCTTGTCATCAACCCCGATGACTCAAGTATCCTCTCAAAAGATCCTCTCACTTTATCCCCGGCTAAATGGCTGGGGATTCTTTTTTTAGCTTTTTTTCATACATCAACTTTTACAAAATAACGAGCAAAAAAAAATCCCTTCCAGATTTTGGAAGGGATTCCTTTTTTCAATTATTCTTCAGAGACTTCACCGTTTTCATCGGCTTCAATCATTTCGAGAAGTTCAACAGCAGTTGCACTACCTTGAAGCTTTTCGAAAATCAGTATTTCTTTAAGCTTACGCATAATGCCACACAAACAAATCTTTCTTTCTGGAGAACTGTTTGCATAGAATGTAATGAATTCTCTAGCTATTGTTGAAGAATCGCCAGCGATTTCCTTTTTAACCTGAGCGATGAAAATATTTTCAATGAATTTCAATCGCTGTTCGGCAAGTTCGTATTCTACCATATTGGCAGCCTGTTCTTCTTCAGAACCCTTACCAAGCTTTTCACCAGAAGCATTTGTTCGATCAACATTAGCAAGTATTTCACTCATGATGCTCTTGCTAGTTGCTTTCTTCTTGGTAGTAGACTTCTTTTTTGCAACAGTCTTAGGCTTAGCAGATGCAACAGAAGCGGCTGTTCCATTATTTGCTGATGCAGAACCGAATGCAAAAGTGAAATTAGCTGCGCCACAAGCTTTTGCGAAAGCCTGTTCAGCCTTTGCTGTTTCTGGACCACGATGAACAACAATCAAGAACATTCTGTCATATTCAGCCGGAATTACAACTTCCTGGTTTACCTT
>JAZUDR010000164.1:0-17688 GCA_045639725.1 Candidatus Avigastranaerophilus sp.
ACAAGACCATGACCATGGCTCAAAAATCTGCGACCAAATGTGAAATCGCCGCCAAAGCCAAACATATCATTAATCTGCAAATATGCAGTATCAACTTCAGAAGTAGCATGATTGCTTCCATTCCAAGCAGCGCCTGGCATACCTGCTACAGACTGGTCATGATTATTGTTAACAACATTCCAGCGGGCAACGGCCTTAACGTTTTCTGCAACCTGGGCATCCATTCTCAGGCGAAGCTTTGTGCCTGTGCGAACGTCTCTGCCTAATTCTTTTTCATCGATGCTGGTGTGTCTTACAAGCATTTCACCAGAAAGCTTTACTTTTGCAACTCTGCCATTATTGAAGGATGATTTAATGGTATCCATATCATTCTTAAGACCCTTTACGTCGTCTTTAAGAACCTGCATACCATCTTCAAGAGAAGTAACCTTTACTCCGAGGAGAGCCAATTCATCTGCAAATTCTACAGTGAGCTTTTCAACAGTATTAACATCATTGTTACCGATTCCACCCTGTTCAACCTTTGCCAAAAGCTTAGCAGTAATAAGAGCAAGCTGGTAGCGGGTTACATTCTGATTGCCCTTGAAGGTATTATCCGGGAAACCGTCAATGATACCCTGTTCAGACAAAGAGCTAACAGCCTGATAAGCCCAGTGAGTTGATGGAACATCTGTGAACATATCTGCAGAAGCAATAGCTGCACCAGCAATAATCATAGCTGAAGAAGCGATAATAGACTTAATATTCATATATTTATCTCCAATTAGAGTAATTTTCTTTGGTTTGGAGATATTATCTTATTTTTATGAATTTGTCAAAAAAACAGGCATATTTTTAAACGTAAAAAGAAAAAATCGACTATGTCTTTCATAAAACTAATAGTATCTGGCACCAGCGAAGCGCGATACTTAAAGGAACGATAATCGTTATCGGGATAGATTACTGGTTTGTCATCCACTACTGCTTCATCACTGAGTTCCTTATTGCCAGTAAATGTCGGCATAAAAATTAATCTTCGTATAAAAGCTTCTGGAAATGATTTATAATATTCAAAATATTCGAATTTATTCAATACTTCCCGCCAAAAATCCCCCATCTCAACCTCATATGAATCTATAACAGCAAAAATATATTTTCTATTTGCTTTAAGGCTATCACTTAGAAAAGCATAGGACTCTATAAAAATAGATTTTTCTGGTACGCTGACAGAAACAGAAGACTTAGACTCTGACTTATTGATTATTATCTCCACATCATTAAAATCAGACTTATTTTGCACTGGAGCCTGTCGCACAGTAAAAAAGAATGCTATTGTCAAAGAAATAGCAAGCATTACAAAAGCAGCAACTGTGGGAAGATTTCGTTTCATAAACTTATTATACTACAAATCAAAAATCTGAGCTCAAAAACAAAAATTTTTACAAAATAGAAAAAAATTCTAATTTTCTGAACAAATTATGTCGATGTAATTTTAGGATTTGTTTACCTTCAAAGATTTCTAAAAAAATAAAAGATTTATTAATCAGGAGAAAAGCGATTATGTTATGTCCACAATGCAATGCACCTATGTCCAAGCATTCTCACAATGGCATTCAGTCTTCCTACTTCACCCTTAACTGCAGTCACTGCAAATTCGTAGTATTTTACCGCGGAAAACTGGATATTGCTGAATAATCAGCTGAAACGTTCCTAAAACAAAACAACAAAGCTTTTAGTCAGTTCTCGAAACTGGACTGCTTAGCCTGATCTACCTCAGAAGTATCGAATCTTACTTCATCTTCAAGCTTTGCAAAACCATGACCTAGAACCTGACGTGCATCATCAACAATAAATAAGGCCTTAGGGTCTAATTCATAAACAATCGTCCTCAGAATAGGCAACTCACCGCGTTTTATAGTTGTCATGAGGATGTTTTTCTTTTTACATGAAGATACGCTGGTAGCCTCGATAGTAGCAGCTTCTCTTTGCAATTCTTCAATAATCGCCCAACCTATTTCGTCTGGTTCTTCTGTAACAATAAATACAGTCCTGAAGTTTGATACTCCTTCAAGTATCATATCAATAACCTTACTGGAAACATAAACATAAAGCAGACTATACATCGCCAGATGCATTCCCTTGAAATATGCTGCAGCAACAAGAATAGCGGTATTAAAGCATAAAGAGACATGGGCAACGGGAAGCTTGTATTTGAAATGTATAATCTGTGTAATAATGTCTGTGCCACCGGTTGTTCCACCTGCTTTAAAAGCCAGTGCAATACCAGCACCAGCACACATACCACCATAAAGAGAAGCCAGGAATAAATCAGAAGTAACAGGTTTTATTACAAACCAGTTTTCAATAGTATCCAGAAAAGATAAATAGGGTGAAATTTCTCCGAAATGATATGCACCCATCATAAAATCAGTAGCAAAGGAAGAAACAAAAGTAACATAGAGAGTCTTCCAAGCTGATTTTTTACCAACAAGTTTTATCTGCAACCAGATAAAAATTATGTTCCCAATTAAAACTGTAAGTCCTATCGGGATTTTCTTTAAGCCATAAATAATGGTTGCAATACCAGTTAAGCCAATTGGAACAATATCGTTAGCAGCAGTAAAAGCAGCAACAACATAACCTAGCAACCAGGAACCAAAGGTGAGGTTAAATATATCAATGAATTTAAGTGAATCTCTGGTTTTACCCATAGAGAAACGGCCTTCTTTAGCTTAAAGTGCGACTATTTTATTAGTAATTATTCGTGGAACCAGGTATCTATAGCAATAGTTGCAGCCAGAGTTACTTCTGCCATACTGGAATCTGGTATTTCAGACAGCATTTCTACATCATAATCATCAGCAGTGGTCAAAGCTTCGCGCAGGAATCCGCCATAGCAATGATGTATTTTAGCAATAGGCTTGTCTGACATATCTTTAAAATCAAAATCTTTATATTTCCAATCACCAGAAATAATGCCAATTACCTGGCCGCGTTCATCAAGAACTTCGATAGATGGTTTTAAACGGCAGGAATTGGATTTCAGGGAACAAAGAATGCGTCCATCTGAATTCTTAACAGTGAAAGTTGGTTTTATAAATGCGACTGGCTGGCTCATTTCCAAAATAGAGCTTCCTTCGCTAGAAACCATTTCAAACTTTACAGGGAGCAAAAGCTTATCAACAAAAGCTTTTGCCACTGTTACGCCAAATCCTGCCTTTTCGTTAACAGCAGCCAGGCCACAGCCTGTTTCAGGATCAGTAATCATATAGGATTCATTAGTGCTAGTAGCACCAATGGCTTCATGAATATGATATGTTCTCTTATAAGCTATGCTGGCCATGTTAAATTCTCCTTACCAGATCAAGCCAGTAGTTTTTGCAGACCATTCGATTGGTTCGATACCAGCTTTTGTAGCAGCATCCAACAAATCAGCATAAACGTCTGTAGAAAGAGCGGCCTTGATATTGGCAGAAGTTGCGTCTGCACCACGTTTAAGACCAACCTTATTAAAATCAGCCTGCCATGCAGCTCTCTGCTGTGCGCTTGCAGACTGCCATGCAGCTCTGATGAGATACCATGTAAGCTGGAAATCTTCCAATGCAGCCTTTTCGTCTTCAGTATAATTATTGAAGTTTGTTTTAATGCGCATAATAGTAGCATTAGTGCTCAAATCATTTGGCCATACAGGATTCTTAGTATCAGCTAAGAAAGCAAGATATTCAGCAAAAGCTTCCAAAGACTGTCTAGTTACGTTTACATCTTTTGCAGAAATTACTTTTTCTGCTGTAGCAGCTTTGATTTTGTTAAAAGTCATAGCAGCAAGGTCGTTCTGAGCATCAAGAGCAGCAACAGTTGCGTTGAAATCCTTTTCAAGCATCTGTCTGATTGGTTCTGCATCTTCGTCGCTCAACTGATTCAAAGAATCAGCAAGACCAATAGCATCCATGAAATCATCAATCTGATCGGGAGTCATGTTTCTGCTTTCATCACAAACAGCCTTTACAAAAGCCTGCTTCTGAGCAAGAGTCATTCTTGTAGCAAGAACAAATTCCAAAACTCTCAGGTGGCAATCAACAGCCTTACCAGAAATAGCTGGCTTAGATTCGCCGATATACTGATCATTCAAACCATTATTAACATCAGCTGCATAAGCAGAAGCAAAGCAACTGCAAACAAAAGCCATTATAACAAACATTAAAGTGAGCTTTTTCATAATTCTCCTCCGTAAGTTGGTGTACTAATGATATAGATTTTGCAAAAAAATATCAACAGTTTATGGTTAGTTTAAGACTTTTTTACATAAAATTACTTACTTTTTGGTTTCTGTTTCTTTCTTTATCTTTGCTATCATCTTCATTGAGTAAGCACCCTGCTGTGTCTTTGTTCCAAGAGTCTTGGCAATCTTCGCAAAGACATTAACCGCATCCTTATAGGCTCTTCGACGATAATAAACCATCCCAAGGTTCAACCGGAGCGTAATATCATCAGGAGTGATGCTGGTAGCCATTACATAAGCCTTAGTTGCGTCAATAAGCTTACCTAACTTGTAATATATATTACCAAGAGCAGAATATACATAAGCAGCCCTTGGATTCAGCTTAACAGCTTCTCTTAAGAAGCCTTCCGCTTCCTTTAGCTTTCCAAGACGCATATTCTTCATGCCTTCATCGAAATTAGTCTTGAAGAGATCCTGCTTCTGTCTGACAACGTTAGCAGCGGCTTCCATCTTCTTGAATTCTTCCGGTGTAAGCATTTGCTGTAAAGCTGTCATTGCTTCGCGTGAAATTATAGCATCAGCATCTTTTACGCACTGCAAAAGCACTGCTCTAGCCTGAACAGCATGCATTGCACCCAATGCCCTGATAGCCCCGCGACGTTCTTCTGCGTTTTCTTTCTTCTGACATATTTTAATAAAATCAGGAATTATTGAAGGTTCCCCGATTACAGAAAGCGCTTCTATATAAGCCAATCTTGCTTCCAAGTCTGTTTCTGCTTCAAACCTCTTTTTCAGTTCGCCAAAACATCTGACATGAGGAATCAATGCTAGAGCCCTTATAATATGATTCTTCAAATCAAGAGTATCATCATCCAAAAGCTTCAATAAATCAATAAAAGCCCTTGTAACATGCATTTCACCAAGAATTCTGATAGCATGGAATCTCAAGCTCCAGGCTTCGCGCTGTAAAGTAGAAATCAAAGCAGGAACAGCACGCTGGTCATTCAGTTTACCCAAAGAAATAATAGCTGCTGTTGCCAGGTCTTCGTCATCGTCCTCAAGTATTCCAGCTAACGAAGGAACCACAGAGGTATCGCCAAGATTTCCCAAAACTTCGGCTGCTGCGATTCTAGCAGGCCAAAATTCATCCTTTAGATGCTCTTCTATTTTACCGGCATCTCTTTCGTCACCAATCTGGCCAATACAGAGTATAGCCTGACGGCGGACTTCGTCTTCCTCGCTTTCCAATAGGCAAACAACTGCCTCATGGGCGTCTCTCTTGAAGCTGACAAGAACTCTGCGAATCCAATAATTAAGGTGTTCGTCATACTTTCCCAGAGATGCGCAAAGTATAGGAATCATTTTTTCAGCACCAATCTGCTGGAAGGTTGCACTAACACTTTCTAAAACTCTGCGTTTATCGGTTTTCAAAAGGGCAAACAAATCATCAACAATAGAAACGCCATAATTAGCCAAAGCTTTTTCAGCAGCATCTCTAATAGTTTCTGAAGGATCTTCAAGAAGACTGTAAAGTAGCATCAATGACTTATTGCAATGGAGCTTGCCTACAGTTCTGATAGCCCAATATTTAACTTCCATATCACCAGATTCAGCAACCATAGTGGTTATTTCCGGCAGAATATCTTCACCGTAAAGACTCAGAATTTCAGCAGTAGTATTGCGGATTGTCCAGGATTTATCCTTAAACTTAGCAATCAGTGCAGGAGTGATTCCTTCAGGTCTTATATCACCCAAAGCGCGTAAAGACCAGAATTTCTTGTCCTCATCTTCTGAACTCAGAGCCATCAAAAGAGGGTGAACTGCCTGTTTTCCGAAACCCACAATAGCCTTGGAAGCATTCTTTCTTACAACCCAGGACGGGTCTGTGAATTTTTCAATAATCAGTGGTATTGCTGATGGATCTCCAAATTCGCCAAGAGCTTCCAGTGCAGCCATTCTGATTTCAGAATCTGAGTCAGAAAGAAATTTTACAATTTCATTATAAGCACTCTTTTCGTGCATCTTTCCAAGAATCTTTATGGACCAGAAACGTCGTTCCTTGTCATCACATTGCAATGCTGCTACCAAAGGGGTAACTGCTTCATTCCCCATATCAGTTAAAGCCTGTGCAGCGAGATTACGTCCCATCCAGTATTCGTTAGAAAGCGAATCCATAAGATATGGAATAGAATGAGTGCCAAAATCCTTCAAAATATCATAAACAAGGTCTCTAACCTGGTCTGAAGGCTGAGAAAGAGCTTCAAAAAGCTTAGAAGCAATATTAGGATCGCCAATTTCGCGTAATGCGCGTAAAGCGGCTACTCTTACACCGGTATCAGAGTCCTGAAGATGACTCAAAAGAAGGTTTGTGTTAGCTCTGTCTCTTAGATGACCAAGACAGGTAATAGCCCAGAATCTTATATTAGAATCCTTATCCTCGGAAGCAATTTTCAAAGGCTCAACAGCCTTCTTGCCCATTTTTGTAATAGCCATTGCCGCTCTGCTTCTGATTTTCCAAGAACTATCAGCAAATAACTTAATAAGCGGAGCAACATTTACACCAGAAAGCTTTGCAAGGCTTCTGGCCGCCATATTGGCTACTTCGTCCTTGGTATCATTCAGCAAAGTTATTAATGCATTAAGAGTATTATCACCGCTACAGTTACTTAAAGCCCTTGCTGTTCTGAGTCTGACATCAGAGGATTTATCCTTGACTAATGGAATTACAAGAGAAGCAAGATTTTCTGGATTTATCTGAAAAAGCGCTTCAATAGCAGCGCATCTAATATCTCTGGAACGGTCATTTAAAACAATACTCAATGGCTCTACCGCTATCTGCTGTTTCAGCTTTCCAAGCTCTCTTACAGCTCTGAGACGTTTTGTAATAAGAGTAGACCTGAGATCCTGAACTAAGTCTTCTATTTCGTTCTCAATATGGGTATCAATCTTACGTTCAACCATTTAAAGCACCGCCAAAAAATATTATAGGTCGCGCTGGGTTGTAATCAAATCAGATACATTAAAGCAAACATTACTACCAGCTTTTGATTTCAAATCAGAGTCATAATCAATCATAACGCGTTCCGGCATGATAACTCCGCCTTCTTCGCCATCCTGACGTTGAAGTTCGTTAACAACAAGATTACCAAAAATCTTTACGCGTTCACCGCCGATAATGCTGTTCTTAGCATATATAGCAGATTCTATTTTTGCATCTGTTACGCCGCTGTCGAACTTAACACTGCCGTTTAAAGCTACTAGTGACAAGAAAGAATTACCACTATCATGAATAACGTTATCTGTAATAATAATATTACCTGTGCAGACAATCATTCCTTTGCCGGAAATACGTCCGCCTATGCGCACATTACCATCTACGAAAACAATTCCCCAGACTGAAGCAGGCTTAGAATAGGTGCCCTGCAGAACAAGGTCATTTTCATAGAACTCATGGCAGTAATCCTTAGCATTCTTCTTGATGCGTTCAAGCTGCATAGGCTGGAAGACGTCAGGATTCTTTGAAACATAATCAAATTTTGTTGTAACAGTATACGGATCAGAGCTTGGATACGGAGTTTCCGTAATACCAAGAACATAAGGCTTCAGCTTCTGATAATACTTAATTACTTCACCTTCGTAAATGGTATATTTACTTAGATATGGGTCATGAAGCTGATTACTGCAGAACAGATAGCCTATTTCAGGTCTGTGGTAAGACTGTGTAGAATTATCTTCGAAATAGTTAATAATATCGTCAGCAGCAAAGAACGGCATATAAACATGAAGTCTGCCATTTGTTCTTACCTTTCCCCAAAGATAAGGGTGAAGCTTGCTGATAGAGAAATCTACGTAGTCCTTGATTTTAATGTCAGAAACATTCATGCTGAGGCTTCTGATAACCTTTAAGGTCTGAACTCTGATGTCACCTTCAAAGCTGACATTGCTGCCCATATTAGGTTCCCAGAAATATTCACTGCCACCAGCATTACCCATGGTATCCTGAAAGGCTTCACGGGTCTTTTTGGCGATATCCTGAATCAGCACATTCAAATCACGGATAACGCTCCAGTTGCGCAAACGGAATTCACCTTCACGAAGGTATTCGTCTTTTTTACTGGTTACAAATAAAGTGTAATGCTCTGCTGGCGGAGTCAGGTCAGATACCTTCAAATCCTTGATGACTTCAAGCTTTCGTTCAGCATTTTTGTATTTTGCTGTAGCTTCAAAGCGTAAATTGCCTTCCCAGCCGCCGAGAGATTTATCAGCGTAGGTTTCGCGGTTTTCCTTCTTATAACAGTTCAAACTCTGAGGAACATCTACGTATTCGTCAATGTAGCTTTTAAAAGGAGTGCTGCGGACATTACCAACCTGCACAAGAACATCACAGGTGCCACCGTCAATAACTTCACCGTCCTTGATTTTAACACGCATAGAAAAGCTTTCGGCTTTATCGATGTCAAGCAAAGACAGCATTGTATCATTGATATTGCCATCGTCGTCCATCAGCTTCTGGGTAAATACCTGATTAGCCTTTACGATAGCTTTTTCTATGCCTGCTTCAGCAAGGTATACCGCCTGAAGGTTCTCACTCAGCTTTGTAGTCTGAGTGCGTTCCTGGCTCAGGTAATTAATAAGCATCATACCAAGAATATACAGAACACCGACAATGCAGATTAACATCAGCATTGCACTACCGGTTCTGTTATTGGTATGAGGATTATTCTTCATCAGTTACATTGCGTGGCTTTTCGCCATTGGCGTGCCAGTTAAGATAAGACTTAATAAAAGGTTCCAATTCGCCGTCCATAACCTTCTGAACGTCAGAAGTGGACTGACCTGTGCGAAGGTCCTTCACAAGAGTGTATGGGCAGAAAACATAAGAACGTATCTGGCTACCCCATGCAATTACACGCTGGTCGCCCTGAATATCCTTTATTTCCTGCTTCTTAGCCTGCTGTTCCAATTCATACAGCTTAGCCTTCAGCATACCAAGAGCTACTTCACGGTTCTGATGCTGGCTGCGTTCAATCTGACATGAAACAACAATGCCTGTTGGAATATGTGTAATACGAACGGCTGAGCTTGTCTTGTTAACATGCTGTCCACCTGCGCCAGAGCTTCTGAAGAAATCCAGCTTAAGGTCATCTTCCTTGATTTCAACATTAATATCTGTTGGAAGAATCGGCAATACGTCAACAGCGCAGAAGCTGGTATGACGACGCTTGTTGGCATCGAATGGAGAAATTCTTACAAGACGGTGAACACCCTTTTCGCTTTTGAAATATCCATAGGCATAAAGGCCTCTGATACGGAGAGTAGCAGAGTTGATACCGTTTTCTTCTTCCTGAAGGTCCATAACGTCAACCTGGAAACCTGCTTTTTCAGAGTATCTTATATACATTCTGTAAAGCATTGAGGCCCAGTCTGTGGCTTCTGTTCCACCAGCACCCGGCTTAATGGAAAGGTAAACATCTGACTGGTCATATGGTTCGTTAAGGAATGTGCCAAGTTCAAGCTCGTCAATCTTCTTGTTGATTTCATCCAACTGGACAACAAGTTCGTTGAACATGTCTACGTCTTCAGTTTCATACATTTCCATCAAATCAACATTGTCTTTGAATTCTTTTTCTACTGTTTCAAAGATATCGCAGCATTTCTTTAATTCTGCAATTTTCTGACTGATAGATAATGCCTTAGCGCGGTCATTCCAAAAATTCGGGTCTAAGGTTGAGGCTTCTAATTCTCTGATTTGCTCGTGCTTTTCGGGCAAGTCAAAGATGGCTCCCGATACCAGAGAGACGTTCCTGGATAGCACGAATTTTTTCTGTTACTTCGTATTCCACTGTCTTTCTCCTGAAATTTATTCAGCGACTTATACGTATAAGCCTTTTAATGCTGTTTTGGTAGCCTCCGCATTTACCCTGGACTTCTAGACGCAATGTCAATCTGCAAGCTTCCAGGTCAACGGATTCTATTCCAAAGTCATTTACACGGTATTCATATTTTTCACCAGTGTAATGATTGTCTGGCGGAATCAGAATATCTTCTGTAAAAACCTTGTATAACAAGTCTTTATCTTCTTCTGGCGCATTTTCTAACGACATCATAGAATCACAGCAATGGCGCTGCATTGTTTTCAGCTTCAGCATTATGTGTTCCATTCCGGAACGGGCCATAAAGTAGGCTCTTCGATTATTCAGAGTCTGCTGATAGCGGCTACGTGCATTAGACATGGACCAGGCCAAGGAGACAACATAGCATCCAAAGCATAAAACTACAGCCAATACGATTGGTATAGCAATGCCTTTTCTGTTATGTGTTTGTCTTGTCATAGTTGGTGTACTATTATATCAGATTTTAACGGCTATATACAACTTTAGGTATTAAATATGAAGAAAGTATAAAGTATGTTTCAAAACAATTATATAAGGGCCGCTGTGCTGGAGGGCCGCTTCGCTGGAGGGCCGCTGTGCTGGGGGGCCGCTGCGCTGGAGGGCCGCTGTGCTGGAGGGGTTAGAGGTTAGCTTTGTAGACCATTAGCTGGAGATTCTGGGCTTTTCTGCCTTTTCCCCATCTGGCAGTAATAGTTACACGTTTCATGCCGTTTTCAACAGTTGCTCTTTGTAGTTGGCGGGTTGAATGGTCCTTCATTGCCGCAAAATCAACAGAAAGAGTTTCTACATCGCATTCGAAAGTAACATTTTTATTTGCAATTGTTATGGGCTTTAAATCCAGTTTACGACCGTTTTCCGATGTAATCACTACATCAGTAGTGGTTCCTTCTGGAATATCATTGAAGGGCATTGCCAAAACTGCTTCAAGCCTTTCTTCAATACGGTTAAGAATCTCGTAGCGGTCGCCCATATCGGAACCGCCACGAGTATATTCCAAAATAAACATAAAACCAGGCAGAATAAGCGTAGAAAGGATAGTCAAAGCTATCATCACTTCAATGAGTGATACGCCTTTTCTGCTGGTCATTATATTTAACCTCTTGCAGCACCGCAGCAGTTTTTATATTTCTTGCCGCTGCCACATGGACATGGATCATTGCGATCAGGTTCGTCTTTGCTTCTGACAGGAGCCTGTGGTGTAGCATCGCCATCAGAGTGGTTATACTGCATTTCCTGAGCACGCTGTTCCTGAGCTTCACGTTCTTCATTGCGAGAGTAAGAAACTCTGAACATATAATAAAGAACGTCTTCGCGGATAGTTTCGATTGTATCTTCGAACATTTCGAAGCCTTCAATCTTATATTCTACCAATGGGTCACGCTGACCCCAACTGCGCAGGTGGATACCATCCTGAAGGGTATCCATGTTATGGAGATGTTCCTTCCACTTAGCGTCTACAATCTGCAGAAGCAGATATTTTTCCATCTGGTAGAAATCGTCTTCGCCAATTTCCTGAATCTTTTCCTGAAGCTTAGCAAGAACACGCTTCTGCAATTCTTCAAAAAGCTCACGTTTCTGATAGGTGCAAAGCTGACCAGGCAAACCTTTTGATTTACCGCGAACAATCTTTCCACCGACAGCTTCGATTGGGAAAATCTTCTTAACGCCTTCGGCAAGTCCGTCGTAGTCGATATCGTCCGGGTCTACATTATCAAGAGCATGACCGACCATTCCTTCAAGAACATCGTCAATCATACCAAGAATGTCATCATGAACAGAATCCTGTTCCAAAGCCTTGCGGCGTTCTTCGTAAATAATCTTTCTCTGTTCGTTCATTACGTCGTCGTATTTGAGAACATGTTTACGAATATCGAAGTGATAGGATTCAACCTTACGCTGAGCATTTTCAATGCTTCTTGAAATCATGCCGTGTTCAATAGGTTCGCCTTCTTCCCAGCCCAATGTTTCCATAAGGCCGACAATCTTAGCAGAACCAAACAGACGCATCAAATCGTCTTCCATTGAAAGGTAGAACTGGCTGCAGCCAGGGTCACCCTGACGACCGGCACGACCACGGAGCTGATTATCAATACGGCGTGATTCATGGCGTTCTGTGCCAAGAATGAAAAGACCACCGGCTTCAATAACCTTTTTCTTTTCTTCTTCACAGATTGCCTGATACTTAGCAAGAGCGTTTTCGTATTCAGGACCTTCTGTGCGGTGGGTTTCTTGCTTTGCAAGCATTTCAGGATTACCACCAAGAAGAATGTCTGTACCACGGCCAGCCATGTTGGTTGCAATAGTAATAGCACCGTCACGACCTGCCTGGGCTACAATTTCTGCTTCCATTTCATGATACTTAGCATTAAGAACCTGGCACTTGTAACCGCGTTTGCGGAGCATTGCAGCAATTATTTCGGATTTTTCGATTGAAATAGTACCGACAAGAACAGGCTGCTTGCGTTCATGAATTTCAATAATATGATCAACAATAGCGTTGAACTTTTCTTTAACAGTCTTGTAAATGACGTCTGGAAGGTCTTTTCTGATACAAGGCTTATTCGGAGGAATAACAACAACTTCGCACTTATAGATTTCCTTGAATTCCTTAGCTTCAGTTTCAGCGGTACCAGTCATACCAGCAAGCTTACGATAAAGTCTGAAGTAATTCTGGAATGTAATGGAAGCGAGAGTCTGGTTTTCCTGCTGTATCGGAACGCCTTCTTTTGCTTCGATAGCCTGATGCAAACCGTCTGAATAACGGCGACCAAACATAAGTCTGCCAGTGAATTCGTCTACGATAACAACTTCCTGACCACGGCCGTCTTCTCTAGGTCTGACAATGTATTCCTTATCTCTCTGGAAGAAGTGCTTTGCTCTCAAAGCATTCTGCAAATGATGAACGAAGTCCATATTGCTGTCAGCATACAGGTTTTCAATACCCATGGCTTTTTCAACCCTGGCAATACCCTGTTCGGTGATTGATATACCATGATTCTTTTCATCGATGGTGTAATCACCCTTCTGACCAGCAGCCTGCATTTCGTCGGTTTCTTCCTTCAGAAGGTCTCTAGCTATCTTTGCAAAAATGTAATATGTAGCTGAAGCTCTTTCTGCAGGTCCGGAAATGATTAACGGTGTTCTGGCTTCGTCAATAAGAATTGAGTCAACTTCGTCGACGATTGCATAGTTGTATTCAGAGCGCTGAACGCAATCGGCAATGCTAAGAGCCATATTGTCGCGAAGATAGTCAAAACCAAATTCGTTGTTGGTGCCGTAGGTAATGTCGGCTGCATAGGCGGCACGCTTCTGTTCAGCATCAAGACCGTGAACATTCAAACCAACGGTCATGCCTAAGAATTTGAAAATTTTGCCCATCCATTCAGAGTCACGCTTTGCAAGGTAATCGTTAACTGTTACCAAAAGAGCACCGCGACCAACAGGAACCCATACGTTATTCTTTTCGTCCCAAATAGGCTTAAATTCTCTCTGACCTCTTTCCTTGGCCATTTTCAACCAAGTCGGGTTAAGGTCAAGAGCATTCAGGTAAAGTGGAAGAGTAGCTACAAGGGTTTTACCTTCACCAGTCTTCATTTCAACAATGCGACCTTCGTGAAGAGCAAGACCACCAAGGAGCTGGACATCATAGTGACGCATATTCAGAACACGTCTACCTGCTTCTCTTACTGCAGCAAAAGCTTCTTCCTTCAATTCATCGAGAGGAAGTCCGTCATAAAGTTCACGACGGAATTCTTCTGTTTTTCTTGCTAATTCTTCGTCGGTGAGTTTCTTGTATTTTTCTTCCAGATCATTGATGTTCAACACAATCCCATTCAGTCTTCTGAGCTGAGTTTCGTTGAAATCTGGAATAAAAAATCTTAAAAGCTTATAAAGCCAACCTAGCATTAAAGGAACCCCTTTCAAAAATTAAAGGCGCGAGCCTGAATCAGTCCCGCACCTGTAAATTCAGAATTTCATATAGTTATGAATTCTAGCTTATTTTTCTTCTGAAGAAATAATATTAACGATTTCTTCGACTGTTCCGGCTCCCATAAGCTCATTTCTGAATTCCTGATAGCGTAACAGCCTTGAAAGTCTGGCCAGTGCCTTCAAATAAAGTCCGCCAGAATCAATCGGAGCAGCAATCAGGAATATCAGATGCACTGGACGATTGTCTAGAGCATCAAACTCAATACCGGCAGTAGAACGACCAATAGCTACTATAACATCCTTAACAGTAACAGCTCTTGAATGAGGGATTGCAATCCCCTTACCAATACCTGTTGAACCAACTTTTTCTCTTTCGAGAACTGATTTCAAGAATTCATCTGCATCAGTAAGATAGCCACCAGCATTAAGCATATCAATTAATTCTTTGATTGCATCTACTTTGTTTGTAGATTCTAATTCTAACTTAGTAAGCTGGGGTGATATAAATTCGCTGAGTTCCAAGGACTAATTTCCTCCTGTTAGCTGTTAAGAAGCTACCTGACTATTAGTATTCTGGTTCGATAAGACCGAAGTTACCATCGCCACGGCGATAGATTACGTTAACTTTATTGGTTTCGGCGTTATAGAATACGAAGAAGTCCTGACCGAAGAGTTCAAGCTGTTCAGCAGCTTCGTCAGAATACATTGGGCGCATTGGGAATGTGCCACTGCGAACAATCTTAGCCTTTGCTTCAACAGGAGTTTCCTGTTCAGCCTTTTCAGCGAAGTCTTCACCAAAAGAAAGGATAGTATGAGTAGCCTGCTTATCAGCACCCTTGTTATTTCTTCTGCGGCAAGTAACTTTTTCTTTGTATTTCTTAGCCTGGCTTTCGATCTTTTCAACAACCATATCGATTGAAGCGTAGAGATCTTCGGAAACGGCACGAGCGTGAATTGGATTACCAACTGATTTTGCCCAAACAGTTACTTCGCAAACTTTGCTGCGACTAGTATCTTTTGAGTCTTTAACTGCTAAAGTTACATCTACTTCTACATCGTCGTCGAAGTATTTCTTGGTAACAGAAAGCTTCTTTTCAGAATAGTCCTTAAGAGCGTCAGTAAGTTGAAGATTCTTACCCTTGACTACAAATTGCATAAAACCCTCCAAATAGGTGGATAGAGACTGTACCTCAAATCTTGTCACTACTTCGATAGTAACATACTAAAAAATCAGTGTCAAGAGTACAAGTTTTAAAAGCCTATAATACAACAAAAAAGGGCACATTCTTTCGAACATGCCCTTTTTAATTACTTAGCCTGAGCGGCTGCTTTTTCAGCTTCCTTCATGGCAAAATCCTTCATAACCTTTTCGGCTACGGTCGGTGGAACATCAACGTAATACATTACTTCCATGCTGAAGCTTGCACGACCCTGTGAAAGTGAGCGCAGGTGAGTTGAATAGTTGAACATTTCAGCCAATGGAACATGACATTCAAGTGTTCTCATATCACCACGCATTTCCATGTTCATAACCTTACCGCGGCGGGAATTGAGGTTAGCAATGATATCGCCAAGATACTGTTCCGGAGTTTCGATTTCAACCTTACAAAGAGGTTCAAGAAGAACCGGAGCAGCCTTTGCCATACCAAGCTTCATAGCTTCAATAGCTGTTGTCTTAAATGCCATTAAGCTAGAGTCAACTTCATGGTATGAACCATCAATGAGGGTAACTTTAACATCTGTAACAGACTTCTTGCAGAGAGGACCCTGCTGGAGAGCGTCTCTAACACCCTGTTCAATAGCCGGGAAGAAGGTTGATGGAACTGTGCCACCCTTAACATTGGTTTCAAACAGAATACCAGTGCCTCTTGGCATTGGTTCGATATCCATAATGACATGACCATACTGACCACGGCCGCCAGTCTGTTTCTGATGCTTATATTCAGTCTGAGTTTTCTTACGCAGACCTTCACGATAAGCAACCTGAGGAGCACCTACAGAAGCCTGAACATTGAATTCTCTCAAAATACGGTCAACGATGATTTCAAGATGGAGTTCACCCATTCCGGAAATAATTGTTTCACCGGTTTCTTCATCCATTGTGGCTTTGAAGGTTGGGTCTTCATCCATGAGAGTATGGAGAACAGTGCTGAGCTTAGTGCGGTCGGCCTTGGTCTTAGGTTCGATTGCTACAGAAATTACAGTTTCTGGGAAGCTGATCTTTTCAAGGATTGGGTCATCCTTTTCGTGAGCAAGAGTATCGCCTGTGCCTATTGATTTGATACCAACAAGAGCAACGATATCCCCAGCCTTTGCAGATTCGATTTCGATTCTGCTGTTAGCATGCATCTGAACGATACGGCCGATGCGTTCCTTCTGACCTCTAGTTACATTATAAACTGTATCACCAACATTCAGTGTACCTGAATATACGCGGGTATAAACAAGCTTACCAATATGAGGCATAGCAGCAACCTTGAAAGCCATAGCTTCGAATTTTGCATCCGGATCAGCCGGAATTTCGATTTCTTCCATTGTATCCTGAGTATAACCAATTGAAGGTGGAATATCCAATGGAGATGGAAGATAATCAACAACAGCATCAAGAAGTGACTGAATACCCTTATTCTTGAAAGCAGTCCCACAAAGAACAGGAACAATCATGTTCTTCAATGTAGCTTCACGGATAGTGGTCTTCAGAAGATCTTCTTCGATTGGTTCTTCTGCCATGTATTTTTCAAGTATTTCGTCGCTGCAGGAAGCAAGAATATCAATCATGTTAGCATGAGCTTCTTCAACTGCATCAACCATGTTTGCTGGAACTTCGTGCTGAACCATTTTTCCGACAACGCTCTTCGGGTCTTCTTCCCAAATCCAGGCTGTCTTAGTAAGAACGTCACAGTGCCCCTGATAGCTATCTTCTGCGCCTATTGGCAGAGAAAGAACTAACGGGAGAGCTTTCAAGCGTTCTCTGATTTGGGTGACAACACGGTTGAAGTCCGCACCAACACGGTCCATTTTGTTTACGAAAGCGATTCTTGGAACACCGTATTTATTAGCCTGACGCCAAACAGTTTCAGACTGTGGCTGAACACCACCAACAGCACAAAGGAGAATAATGCTGCCATCAAGAACGCGAAGTGAACGTTCAACTTCTGCGGTGAAGTCAACATGCCCTGGGGTGTCAATAATGTTAATATCGCAATCCTGCCAATGGCATTTAGTAGCAGCGCTGGTGATTGTAATACCACGTTCCTGTTCCTGAACCATCCAGTCCATGGTGGCAGTACCTTCGTGGGTTTCACCAAGCTTATAATTTTTACCTGTAAAGAAAAGGATTCTTTCTGTGGTAGTTGTTTTACCCGCATCAATGTGGGCAATAATACCTATATTACGAACCTTTTTAATGGCTTCGATGGTATCCTGTTGCATTTTATTTTTCCTTAAATCATTCTGTGTATAAATACTGTGACTATTTGTGTTGTTCCAAGATTCCTAACCATTCATACTGTACCGAAATACACACGAAAAGTTACATTCCTTGTGAAAGGCGATAAATGTACACTATTTCTTAATTTAAGTCAATAAAATTTTAGAATTTTATAAAAAGAAAGTATAAAGTATGTTTCAATAGAATTCATAATGCATAATTCATAATGCATAATT
>JAZUDR010000165.1:0-25763 GCA_045639725.1 Candidatus Avigastranaerophilus sp.
GTATAATTCCAGCAAAGAGGTTGAAAATAATAATCCAGATTTTCCAATGTATCCATGTCTTTCTGCAATTCAGACCTTTTTTCAGCCTTTTTAACAGCATAGTCTTCGTTAACATACAGATAAGAAACAAAGCAAACTGTCAGTAACGGCAATATTGCAGCAGAAACAATATCCATTCTTAGTTTAAAAGCTAATGAATTATCAAAACTCATTATTTTTTTCCTGAATAAATATCCAATAATTCCAAATATCAATCCAGACATCAAAAATATAGCAATATCGTAATAAACTAGAGAACGATAAGAGGAAGCAGCTTTTCGGCTTATTGTATATATTTTCCAATTATTATTAAGTTTAAGATTACCTAGAAGATACCCTTTTGCTTTCACATACTCATCATTTTTAAAATTATTTTTCAGAAAATTAATTTCTTTTTCTGGAAAATTATCTGAAAAACACCACTCATTTCCATTATAGAAAGCTAATAAATTATTTTTACCAGCCAGGATTTTGTAATAATTTAAGCGTTCTATGTCATTGGCTATTTCCAATGGCATCGCGCATAGAGCATAGCCATAAATTCTAGATAAAATATTATTTCTGCCATAAAAGAATCTATTGGTATCAACCAGCATATCGACACCATTAAGAGTGGCAACAGCAGAACGCCTAAACAAAGAAGAACGGAGATTGAAAGAATTTGTATTTTCGCCTAATACAGGATGTATAAATGGTTCATCCTTATCATCACTCAATTTCTGCCTAAGAATTGTCGGTATACTTGCTATTTTTTTACTAAATTCCTCAGTAAAGCCTTTAAAGGCCATATCATCATGGTCAACCGGAGTCTTTGCATCTTCACTCTTAAATTTACAGCAAAAATATTTTGGAAGCGGTCTTCCTAATTTTTCCAATTTCTTATCTATTGGCTTTATCAAGTCGTCTAGGTTCTGACCGTCTTTTACATCGTAAATGACTTTATCAATCTCTTCATAGAAATCTAGACACAAAGCCTCGAAAGAAGACTTTAAGGCTTCATCACATTTCAACTGTTCGATTAATCGTGAACATTCTAAATCTGACTCTTGTTTAAGAGTTTCAAATTCTGTCATATAAATGACATTTAAGCCTAATATTACACATAGAATTATAAATAAAAGAATTAATATATTAAACCAGATAGTTTTTTTTCTGGTTTCTCCTACTGTTGATTTCTGAAGAACAAATATTTTCTTTTCATTGTTTGCCGAATTAGTTAGTTGTTTAACTTGCTCATCAGTATTCTCAGCCACATCGTTTTGAATACGATTTTCTATAGTCTCTATAGTATAAGCCCTAAGCTCTTCGCCTGTTGTATCTATTTTTCTAAAGGTAAACCCCTTCAGAGATAATTTTTCAGCTATATTTTCCCCTATTATTAAAGGAAAGGAAGGATTCTGTATCGAAAGCGATTCAAATTTTGCTGCTGTTTTGAGAGCATCCCCAAGGATAGCGTAGTCCAATCTAGTTTCAATGCTACCTACAGAGCCTGAATACATAATGCCTTTGCAAAGACCGACTCCCATTCTGTATGTAAAAAGTCCGCGCTTCTTCCTTTTTGCATTGATTGAAGCAAGAACAGTAATCATCATGCAACCAGCCTTAAAAGCTCGTTCAGAAGCAGACTCTGTCTGGTCATTTCTTTCCGGGAAAACAGCCTCAATAGCATCACCGATAAACTTATAAATCAACCCACCGTTGTCGGAAATAACCTTAGTCATTTCTGCAAAATGCTCATTAAGCAAATCAGTAATAATCATCGGGTCATTTTCTTCGCTAATACCAGTAAAATTACGTATATCAGAAACAAGAGCAACCCCATCAAAGGTTTCGGTATTATCCAAAAGTGTGTTGCTATGCTTTTCAAGAGCATGAACAGCCTGGTCAGAAATCAGTTTTGAAAGTCTTTCTCTTTCCTTAAGGCCGTCTATCATACCAGAGAATTCCCGTGACAGAAGCCCAAGCTCATCTTCGCAATCTGATTCAAGGGAAACATTCAGATTCCCGTTTGAAACAGCGTCTAATGCTTTCGTAAGTTCAGTTGCCGGATATAAAAAAACGCCTACTGAACGTAGGCTGCAAATTCCAAGAATAACTAATGATGCTGCTAATAGCAGAATTAGATAGAGTCGCCTCTCTAGGACCCCTCCCACAACGTTACCCATATCTATCCAGCCGACAAGAACGCTTTGCGAGAAGTTTGCAGACGGCATTGCAACAATCAGAATATCATCGTCAATAAATGTTGAGGTTCGCTTACTATTACCAACAAGTTTAGCCAGTTCAGTGGCTTTATCTAAAGTCTTCTTGGTTGCATGGCGAGTCTTTTTGCCAATATATTCAACGTTCTGCCCCTTTATCCTGAAGCCCATAAAGCTATGAGTCAGATTCTTCAAAGCATAAGAATCAAAAGCATTTTGAAGAATCCTATCATCAAGAGTGCTGTCGTCCCACATTACAACGAGCGCATACCTGACTTTTCCATCAATCTTTATGTAATCAAAAATCTGGATAGTGCAATAATCGCCATTTTTTCGTGGAATAGGCACAGAACCATGCTTATTCAAAGCAGTCGTAACCGGATGCCCAGTCAAAGCCATATAAGCCTTGTTGTCAATATCATTGTCATCAGTTGGTGTGAATGGTTTCATCCAATTGTCTGCTTCAGGATCATCAGCTTTTATTCTAGAGCGTAAAGTATAAATATTAGCAGACAAACAAGTGTTAAACAGTATTTCAATATTTTGATTTGTAGTGGCGCTGCCTTTTACGCAAGCACCGTTCCCAGCTTCGTCAAAAACCTTTGCACCAAGAATTGGTAAAGGCTTTGCATATTCATCCTTTTCAAAGATATCAATAACACGCTGTGCGACAAGTTCGTTTTCAATACCCTTTTCCTTAATAAGACCAATAAGGCGGGAATCAGTAAGAGCCTTAGTAAAAGCAGATTTGTATTCATTAACATTAGCAACCTTCTGAGCATCGAAGGATTTCATAGCAGCCTCTAAGTCTGCAATAGCCTTATTGATAGAAGTATTTCGATATTGCTGAATGTAACCATACGCAGTTACGCTCAACAGGCATAATGGCAAAATAGAAGCCAAAACATATGAAAGAACAAATCTTGTTTTTAAATTGATTGGAGGCCAGCTTTCATAGCACAATCCAAAGAAAATGATTGATACCATTGAAAGAATAAGAAGAAGATTTAAGGCTCTTAACCACTTAGGCCATGTTAATTCATTAACAGCCCTAACAAGAACAACAGCAATATGTGACGCTCCTCTTTCAAGATGGCAGAAAGCAGTATAGTTGCCTAATATAACACCTTGTGGCAAATCTTCTTTAATCCATTTATCGTATTGATTAACATCGGAAACAGTTATTGTTTTCGCCCAATTACAGAAGATTTCAGAATTCTCTAATGGAGATTGATAAATAGGTTCACCAAGCTTGTCAAAAACTGGAACAAATGCGCCAATAGCGCGACCTCGAGCCCTTTGATTTCTCAATGCCAACAATCTACCAACATACCCAAAGTTTTCTACTTCATTACAGGTTAGAATTGCACCAAATACGCCTTTTTCCGGAACAATAAAATAATCCCATATAAACCAATTGGATTTATTGTGCAAGTTAATATATGTTGGAGTTCCACGCATTTCACGGGCGATAGAATCAACATCAGAATACTGTCCAACAAGACTTTTTGCAAAAGCTTCGTTACTCTTTGTCTTCGCGTCATCAACAGTATTGTTAACAGCAAGATTATAAAGATGTTCAAAGGCAAGACAAAGTCCGCGCCTTCCTCCGACGGAATCGCCGCGGGAGATTAGCATTTCTGCTGACTGAGTGCCTGACGCTATTCTGAATACATGCAAATTAAATTTTGGGAAAGGTTCACTGAAAATAACATTAGCAGTCTGCTCAAGATGGCTTGTTAAGAAAATATCCTTTACAAAGCTAAGCTGGACGTCACCTTTAATAACGTCACAATATTTCTTGAAAAGCATAGAAAGCTGATTTCCAAAATCAGCTTCAGAAGCAAGGATTTCTGCTTCCTGAACAGCCTTCTTTTCCTGATCTGCTTTATTCCATTCTGTATTAATATTATTCAAAAAATAATAGCTTGCATCTAATGCCAGAACAGGAATCAAAAATAGCAGCAAGAAAAAGATTATATTATTTTTATTTGTAGCTTTATTATTCATGCGTCAAGTCAACTGGTAAACCTTCATTGGCTTAGATTTACCCTTTAATTCTACTTCGCCGTATTCCTTTGAAGTAAAATCCCGGCAAATTAGTTCGTATACAGCTTCAGAAACAAGGCATCTATTAAATCTGAGTTTTTCAGACAGGCTTTCAATACGTGCGGTAACATTAACTGCGTCACCAATTACCGTAAAGTCGCGCTTGTTTCCTACACCAAGGAACCCATTAATTACATTACCATAATTTATGCCAATTGCAACAGGGAATGGTAATTTACTGTTGTTCTCTAATTCTACTATTCTCTTGCCAACTCTGCAAGCAGCAAGAATAGGAGATGTTTCGTCTTTCTTTACTCTGAAAACAGCAAGCAGCTTTTCACCCATAATTTTATCTACTTCGCCGCCTTCTTCCATGATAAGACCGGCAATAATTGCAGTATGCTTTTTAAGATCTGCGATTATTTCATAATCACGCAGGCCAGCCATCCAAGAAGAGAAATCAGGTATACCGACATACAGCATTACGCATTCAGCCTTTCTGGTTGCGTCCGCGCCTTCTTTTAAGGTAACCATCTGAGCTGTCTTAGATATCATTTTGCTCATCATACGCTTTTCTTCAAGCCCCTTAACCATCTGGTCAAAAGACAAGCATAGAGCCCCAAATTCATCAGTTCTATCGGAATTAATTCTGTAAGCAAAATTTTCTTTATTAACCTCATTAATCCCCTCAATTATACTATTAAGCGGCTTAAGAATATCATCAGCAATATTTCTGGTAGTGCTGATAATAATCAACAAAGAAATTCCTAGAAGAATGTAGAAAACAGTTCCCATGTTATAGATTTCATTTGATATATCTTTTTCGGAATAGGAAAGCAAAAGCATTGAATTGAGCTGTCTAAGAGCAGGAGCCCCCTCAATGAAATACCACTGATTATCAACCTTTAGGTTAGTGGAAATAGGCAAATACGAGGTGGCAATCCATGCAGAATATTCGCCAAGAGGTATTCTCCAGTCATTATCATTGGAGTGTGCCACTTCGCCATAGTTGAAGTTCTCAGCAGGATAAATGTTATATTTGCTATTAATGAAATTTGCCATTTTAACCAGATAGTGGTAGCAAGAAAAATTTACCATCCACACAATGATAAACTCTGGTTTTTCATAATCAGGTATAGGCGACAGGAAGAATCCAAGCTTACCAACTCCGACATTCATAATAGTCGGCATATTAATACCGTGTGAAATTCTAATAAAGGTATCATCCCCAAAGAATGTTCTTACAGCCTTCAGACCGGTTTCTACAGCTACTTCATTAGCAACCATATCCTTGTTTACAACACCGGTGCTTTCTCTGCCTTTTCCGCGTCTATTCAATATAGACAAAGCAATCTGCTTTAACATAACACCGAAACCATCCCTGGAATCGTTATTAACAGAATCAATATAACTAACGCTATTAGCAAGCTTATCATTGTTTTCTCTGCTATTTAGTTCTGAAAGCTTCAACCCTGTATTATCAAGAGAATCAGCAGTATCGCTATAGCAGAAACTCCAGCCCTGACTTCCAGATACAGATATGTCAGCTATGGAAAAGTTTATTACTTCCTTTTCAAAGTCATCGTATTCTTTATCACCATGCAACCACGAAGAAGTGAGAGCTCTCAAGTCTACCAAAGCTTTCTTTCTAGCTTCCTCTGACTGGTTTTTATCATTTAGAATTGAAGCGATATCGTATAATTCCTTCGAGCTTGTCTTTTCACGGATATATTTCCAGACAAGAGGACTTACAAAATCTTCCTTCATTTCATATATTTCGCTATAACGCTGCATTTCACTGCGTTCCTGCGAGGTTTTAACAGAATAGTATTCGCTTCTGAATAAGCCAAAAACGAAAAACACAGTAATAACAGGAATAACAGCAACAATGAGCAGTGCCAACCAAAGCTTTGCAGCAACAGAACGGTTGGTAATCGATTTTCCCCGGGCTATTCTCAAGAGGCAATAACCAAGAAAAACAATAATCATAAAAACAATAACCAAAGCATTACGCGGGTTACCCTTGTTAAGTTCACAGAGTCTTGTAATATATATATCATAATTAACACCGGCAATATTCAAAACGCCTTTATTGGCTGCTCCCAGCAAATTAAATATATACTCGTTTCCTCGTTCTTTAACATCTATTTTATCTTTATCTGCTTTTTTATCAGCAGCCAATATACCTTCCCTTAGTTTTTCAGAAACATTGTCGGAGAAGCTCCATTCACAAGTATTCTGATTCTTTACGGCAATAAGTGCATCATTTTTTGAGTATGCACTTAAAATCATTGGTATAGATTCTTTAACAGGCTTAGACGGCATAGAACAGATGTAGTAGCCTATCAGTTTTTCACCCTGTTCTGATTTTACAAAATAATCCAACCAGAAAAGATATGCATCTTCATCTCTGAAACTACAATCTACGGAAGCATTCTTAGGATCAAGCCTAAAGTTTATAAGTGACTGCTTTTCCCCGAATACTTTTCTCGAAGGTTCACCATAATGGTCTTTCATATAAAGAAGATATGGCTTCTGAAATTCGATTATCTTATCATCATTTTCGTCAAATCTTGTGATAGCATTGCTTTTCACTATTTTCAAAGCTTCGCACATTTTAAAGCTTTTTACTATATTAGTTATTTCTGCGCCAGTATATCCACTTTTATAGGCACATCTTACAGAAAGCTTATCAATAAAAGCAGTGTCACTAGATAACGTATAACCAGTGTTATCTTCAACTCTTATAAAAGCTTGGCAGAAACCCAAATCTTTAATTAATTTATCAGCGTCCAAAGCCTTGTTTAAAGAATCAGAAATAGCCTCATCAGTAATTTCTGTTTCTCTCAGTTTCTTCAAATCATTATTAAATGAAGCAGCTATTTTTCTTGCTTTTATATCAAAGGCAGTTTTTCCATACTCATCGCAGAGTATCTGCTCCAAGTCTCGCTGATTATCAATAGATAAATTAACTATTTCGCTATTATTTGCTGTTGTATAAACAAAATAAATACCAGCAGCCATCAAAATGCTCAATACTGTTGTAAAAATGAAACCAGGAATGAATTTTTCCCAAAACGAAAATGTTGATTCAATTTCAAAACTTTTATTGTATTTATCGCTATCTACAGTATTATTTTCAAGCTCTGTTGTATTTTGAATATTCTCAGTATTAACATTTTTCTTCTGTTTATATCCTTCAACAAAGGCTTCAGCACTAATTTCAGTTGTATAAAAGCATTCTATGAATTCTGATTCAATAACCTTTCTGAAATCAGCATTACCATAAATTTTATTAAATGCTTCAACAAAAGGTTTGTCAGCAATCAACGGAAATTCTGGGTATTGCTTTGTTAAACTTTCAAGTTTTGCCGCCTGCTTCAGTGTATCGCCAATAATAGCATAATCCAGACGAGTATCAAGACTACCAATTGTTCCAGACGTCATTTTGCCATAACAAAGACCGATACCAATCTTATAGTCAAAGAGTCCCTTTGATTTACGCTCTTCATTAATTTTATGCAAACATCTAAGCATTTCACAGGCAGCATAAAAAGCACGTTCCACTGAGTTTCCTGCTGAATTATCATTGTCAGCAAAAACAACTTCTACCGCGTCACCAATATATTTATAAATACGGCCGCCATTATCAGAAATAATCTTTGTCATTCTTGCAAAATGTTCATTCAACAAGTCTGTTACCTGGTCTGGCTCTCTTGTTTCGCACATTCCAGTAAAATTACGTATATCTGAAACAAGAGCAACCCCATAAAAGGTTTCAATATCTGAAACTTCGCTATCCAAACCATTTTTACTTAAAGCTTCCACAGCATGATCGGATATAAGGGTTGCCAGCTTATTTCTTTCATTCAATCCCTTAGTCATCTTATTGAATTCATGAGACATTGTTCCGAATTCGTCAAGACTGTGGCTCTTAATTTCAATGTCAAGCTTGCCTTCAGAGACCTTATCTAGTGATTCCTTCAGCTTATCAACAGGTTTAAGGAATATCTTGGATGAATAATAAATACAAGCAAGAAGAACGATTAATGCAATTATAATAATCGCAATACAAATACTAAGCCTTATAAAAACAGGCATTTCAATATGATGATGAGAGACGCCGCCCACAATAATAGTATCATTATATTTCTTAGACGGAACAGCAACAACAGTCATGATATCTGTTCTTGAAGAAGCGCCGCTTTTTCTGAAATAAGCCTGATTAGCAAGATTCTGACTTATACTTTCAAATTCCCTACCATGTCTGCCTGAATCCAACCATTTCTTGAGCCCCTGAGATGTGGCTTTATATGAAGAAAATGCAAATTTTGGATTTGTTAAAGCAAAATGCTCAAGACTGTTCTTGAAGGACTTGTCATCAAGTCCACTTTCATCCCATATAACAAATATTACAAACCTTGGAATGCCATCAACAAATATATAGTCATGGATATGGCTAAGAGTTCTGTTACCTATAAGTCTTGTAATAACAGTATTTCGGCGTTTATCAAATTCTTCAGAAAGACCACCAACGCCGTTACCAACTGCTGTCTTAAAAGCTCCGACTGCTGTTTCCTGAATCAGAGTAGGCTTATATGCCTCAGTCCATTTTTTGCTATCTGGAGCGAGAGTTTCTATATGATTCCGCAAAGAAGTCAAAACAGGGAAAAGAAGTGCTTCCATGGAATCTTCACCAAAAGCTTTCAACCTTTTCTGTTCATAAGAAAAATTAGTTCCTTTCGGTATGAATTCCTTACGTTCGGCGTTTTTGTAATATTGGCAAAGAGTATTACCAACATTGCATATATAACCACCACGTTCATCAACAAGAGCCAATGACAGTATCGGTAAATTGCGACCGTCACGATTAAAAATGTCAATAGAACGACTTAAAACAGCCTTAGCCTCAGGTATAAAATCGTTTATAGGCTCTTTACCTGCTTCATCTAATTTTTTAACAGCATCAGCAAGAACAGAATCCTTTAAAACATCCAAAAACGCTGTTTTATATTCATCCTGAGTCTGCGTTTTTCTACTATCAAACTGATTTATACATAATCGCAACTGTGACTGATTCTGGAATAACGCAGTATGTCTGTATTCAGAAAGATATCCGTAGCTTGCGATAATCAATAATCCTAATGGCAAACATGCAGCCAGAAAATATGTAGAAATAAATCTGACTCTGAGAGATGTCTGAGGCCATATCCCCAGTAAAAAGCCACGCAATAACAAAAGAATAACAAAGCAGGAAACAGCAATATTTGTAAGGAAAAGCCAGTCAGGCATTTTGGAATGTTCGATAATTGGCACCAATAATACTGCAGCATGAGATTGGCCTGGAGCAATATGAAAATATGCCCTGAGATTGCCAACTCTAGTGTCTTCTAAGCTTAATGGAGCCCCGTTTCTCTGCCAATCGTAAATACCTTTACTGTTTTGAGGAATCCACTTCCTAACTTTATTATTAAAATCAGGCATTCTGGTAAGCTCTTCTTCAGCCACAATTCCACCATAGCTTGCAAAAAGGGGAATGAAAGCGCCATATTTTCGGGCTTCACCCTTCTTCTGACTGCTTCGCAAGTCACGTAAAGCTATCAGCCTAGCTGCAGCTTCAGTTGCTTTGTTGTTATCAACAATCAAAAAATAACCGAAAAAGTTTCCTGATTCCTCGTCTTTGAAATAATCCCACAAAAACCAGTTAGGGATATGCTTGTAAAAAGAAAAAGAAGCCTTACCGCGCTGGGTTTCAGCGATTACATCAGGCTCCGCTTCCCCACCCCATATAGTCTTTGTGATATCTGCGCCTTTTTTGCGATTTTCGTCTGAAAATGTCGGGTCTTCAGAATTCAATCTTACAAGATATTCAAATGCTAGTCCAAAAGCTCTTTTGCTTTTAATATTCTGCGCATTAGTATAAATAATTTCAGGTCTATTCGTTTTACATGGCATCTGAAAAATAAACAGTTCATGCGATGGAAACGGTTCCCTGAATTTCATTTCAGCGCGGTTCTTAACGTAAGTAAGCAGATTATTCTTATTCTTTTCGCCAAAGAAAGACTTAGCGCCGGCCTTTAAATCTTCGCAAAAACTTCCTGCCAAAGTACCAACACAATATGAAAATTCGGAATTAGCAGCGAGTGATTCGACCTCCTGCTTAGCCTGTTCTGTTCTTTCCTGTTCTTCCCATTTATAGTCGATTCTATTAAAAAAGATCCAGCCTATATTCAACAAAAGAAGAGGAAAAAGCCAAAGAACAATGGGCAAATACCGATTCTGGCTTGCCGAATTATGTCTTAGCTTGTTATTTGCTTCAGGCAGCGTCATTATTCCCTTCTTCATTTAATTTTTTCTGCATTTTGATACGCAAGAAAAATGAATCCAGAAAGGAAAAAATATACCCGATAGTAAACACATAAACCCAGATGCTACCACTATTATGAAGCTGCTTTTCCAGCAATTCAACCGCAGCAAGATTACCTCTGGTAGCCATATTGACTGCCTTCTGAATAACAGGAATCATTTCGTTAAAATAGGCAATTAAAGCAGCAATAACAACTATGCAAATAATTGTTCCTCTAGTTTTTTCACCAAGAGCCCAATCACCACCACCTGGCCAGACTAGATTCATCATGAATAATTTAAACTGGCTAGGAAGCTTCTTTTCCTGTTTCTTCTGTGAAGCTCCACAGAAAGAGCAAAACGCAGCATTCTGAGCAATAGGTTTTGAACAGCTAATGCAAGGCACAAGCTGAGTATTTTCTTCGGTCATAATTTCACCTTCTTAGCCTAAAAATATATTCACAACCATAATATTTGCAAGTACTAGTTTAATTCTTTCGGCTATTAACTGCTAGCTATTGCAACATACTTTATACTCGCTTGGTATAAAATAACGTCCAGCTTCCAGCTTTCAGCTTCCAGCTTCAAGCTTCCGGTATGATACCCCCCCTCATTCGTCAGTGCTTCGCACTGCCACCTTCCCCCTAAAGGAGGAAGGCCTCGCAGGGGCGACTCCCTTCCGACGGCCTGCTCTCTCGGCTAACAGCCAAGAGCTAATAGCCAAAAGCCTATTGCAACATACTTTATACTCGCTTGGTATAAAATAACGTCCTGCTTCCAGCTTGAAGCTTCAAGCTTCCAGCTTCTAACTTCTAACTTCCGGCTTCATATTTCCGACTTTCGACTTTACACTAGCTCAGAATAGTGCTAATATACGTGCACTAAATTAATTTGGAGTTTTTTATGAAGAATCCATTGCTTCAGAAGTGGGAAGATAAGCTTCAGGGCATATTTGACCGTATAGATGATCAGCTAGAAGAAAAATATGGCGATACCTTTCCTTTGCGTTCAAATCGTCCTGCCCGTGGTTGCGGTGTCACTCCAGATACCGACGGCCTCTTTGAGCTTGGTGTTTCTTTTTCACTGGGCATTGGCTCAAAGATAGGACCAGGCTATGTTTTCAGAGTAAAACTGGCAACAATGAGCCGTGTTCCCGAAGAATTTATGGCTAAGGTAGAAGACGAAGTTGTGGATTTGCTAAATCTGGAACTTCCAAAGGAATTCCCAGATAAAGAATTAAAAGTAGCCAAAGACGGCCGCGTTTATAAAATTTACGGCAATCTCGATCTTAACTAAGCCAATTAATTAAAAGAACCAAACCCAGGTGTAGTGAGCAACTACACCTGCCACCAAACCACCAACAGTATGAGCTAATATAGCCTTTGGGGTCAGGTATCTGAAACCAAGTGTATCAAGCATTGCTGTATGAGTGCTTAAATAGCCGCTCCAGCACATACCCATTGCAGTAAAAACAGCAATTTCATTTCCAGTAATAATCCCAGACTTTATGAAATTTGGAATCAGGCTCATAGCTGCGCCAACTGCGCCAAGACTGGTAACAGGGAAAGCAATAAGTTCAGGGTGCTTAAAGCCGAACAAAACTTCAAAAACATCAGCTAATTCAGTCCCAATCCAAGGCAAGAAAGAAATACCTTCATAAGCAGCACCAGTATACAATCCACTGGCTGAAGGTCCTTTGGTCAGCATCATAACTGCAGTCCCGATAATCAGAACCCCTGGGATTATAGCAAAACCTAGTTCAACCCCTTGTTTACCACCATCAAGAAATGCATTGAGAAAACGTGTGAATATTGGTGATGTAGCATCAGCAGCGTTGCTAGTGGTAAAATTATCTATCTGAGAAGCAGCATCCTGCCCAGCTTTTTCTGCAGCAGAGCTTTGAACTACTTCACCAATATGATTTTTACTCAAATATTGCATTAAGCGGGTTGATACAATAGCACCAATAACAGTTCCGAATACCCCTACCATAGCGGCGTTAAAGAAGCCTTTACCAGCCATGAAGGAAATAACAATAAGCCCCATGCCGAATGCAGTTCCGAAATTTGTTAAAGAGACCAGTTCAACAGGCTTCAATAATCTGCTAAAACGCTTATCATAAGCAAGACTTATAATTGCGGGGTTATCGGAGAAAAAAGTCATCAAGCCACCAAGAGCAGCACATCCTGGAAGATTGAACAAAGGCCTCATCAGTGGAGCAAGAAGATTTTCAAATACTCTTATTACCTTAAATTCGATAAACAGCTTGCCTAAGGCACCAGCCATAACCGTTACACCCATAATGAAGAAAACAGTATTCAAAAGCAAGTCATGAGCAGTATTCATGAGGGTGCTCATCATATTTGAAATTCCCATTTTTTTGGCAAAAACAAAAAAGATGCCACAAAAAATAAAAATGAAAGTAAAAGCTTCACGCAAATCATGAGTACTGACTACTATTTTATTCTGGTTGTTTTCTTCAGACATATTTTCCTCAACAAAACTCTCTTGCAGCCATATATAAGTAAGCCTTCCTCACAAAAAGCAAGGAAGGCTCAAAAGTCATTTATTACAAGCGAAGAATGTTTCCAAAGCCTTCAGCATGTAATAGTTATCCTTAACACCGCAAAGCTCTCTTACTGAGTGCATTGCCAACATAGGAACACCGATATCAACGGATGGGATACTTACATGTGAAGCTGAGATTGGTCCTATAGTAGAACCACCACGAACATTTGAACGATTTACGAAGGTCTGTGAAGGAACACCGGCTTTGCTGCAAATCTGGGCAAAAACAGTTCCTGTTACAGAGTCAGAGGTATAACTTCTCTGACCGCTCTGCTTAACAGTAGGACCGCCGTTTACGATAGGTCTTGATGTCGGGTCTTCTTTTTCCTTCAGGTTTGGATGACAAGCATGAGCGCCGTCAACAGAAAGAATAAAGGAAGAAGCAAGAGCTCTGAGATAATCGTGTCTGTTCCCGCCAACACTGAAGGTAATGCGTTCGAGTAAATCAGAAAGCATTGTAGAATCTGCACCCATGCGACTGCCACTACCAACTTCTTCATTGTCGAAGCATGCTACAACACAGGTAGCTTCTGGCTTTTCAGTATTGCAAAGAGCATTTATTCCGGAATATACTGCCTGAAGATTATCAATGCGGCCAGAAGAGATGTATTCATTATCTGGTCCAATCAAAGAACCTTTTTCAAATTCATAAAGGAAAAGATCGAAATCCAATATATCGTTGTAATCAACAGCGCATTCAACAGATAGCAGTCCTCGGAGATAATTCTTTCCTTCAAACTTAGCATTTACCTGACCAACAAAAGGAAGGGTATCAATCTGCTTATCGTAAACATAGCCATTATTCAGATTAGGATTAAGGTGAATAGCCATGTTAGGTATGATTGCAATAGGCTTTCTGATATTAACGAGAAGTTCCTTTGGAGCAAACATATTATCGCTCTTGCAGGTTACGCGGCCAGCGATAGAAAGAGGTCTGTCAAACCATGTGCTGAGAATTGGGCCACCATAAACTTCGGTGTTCAGGCGTAAATAATAGTCTTTACTTACCCATTCCGGATTCGGCTTAATTCGGAAGCCTGGAGAATCCGTGTGAGCGCCTGCAATTTTAAAACCAGTTTCTGCAATTGGTTTTGTGCCAACAATAAAAGCCATAATGGCAGAATCATTGCGGACAAAATAATATTTTCCACCTTTTTCAAGCTTCCATTCGTCAGATTCCTTAATAAAAGAAAAACCTGCTTTATCAAGAATCTTTCTTGCTGAAGCTACAGCATGAAAGGCTGTTGGGCTGTCATAACAGAAATCGATGAGCCCCTGAGCGAACTCTCTATCTGGACGAGACATAATCATTCCTTCTTTAATTTGAATATAATACAACTAAAATTTACGACTTTTTCTTTATAATGCAAGAAAATTGTTTATATAAGTGGCGAAGTGGTTGAGTATCATTTCCCCACTTATCATCCAATCATGTCAAGACGGGAAAGGGCAATCTGCTTTGCGGTTAAAGCCTGAGTCAGTCTTACGGTATCAGCAGTTGTAATTCCCTGAGTCATAGCCTGCTGAATAATTTTTTCGGATTTGCTCAGAAGCTTTTCTGCATCAGGTTCGGTTGTATCAACAGTTTCCATGTTCTGAGCCTGTTCCATCATGTATTTGTATTTTTCAATTGGAGACATACCAGTTGTAGATTTCATGCTTTTCATTGCTCTAAGCAGACTGGTATTCTGAGCATCTTCAGTTTTTGAATCGTTTTTAAGAAGATTTGAGGTGAAACTGACTTTATCTTTTGAATCAAGGTAATTAACAAGAGTCTTTCTGTTATTAATCAGTTCCTTAGCCTGAGTTCTAATTTGTTCGTTTACGTCTTTGGATTCGTTTTCAGTTTTATCAGACGTATTGTAAAGATTGGAAAGAGTAGAAAGAGAACTTTTAATAGAAGATAAGTCCATACTCATTGTTTGTTTTGCCGTCCCTTTTTTTAGGTATAATCTGTTACCTAGCATCGGCATTTGTAGCTGTTTTGTTTATAATAAATGATGCATCTGCATAAAACTTTTGAATATGGCAGAAATGTGGTAATATTAGAAAAACAAAATTTTGGGGTTTAAATTATGTCTCTAGAACAGACTTCTTCTATAACATTGCAGAATACAAAGCTTTCCCTTTCAGAAGCAGGGAAAGGCGAACCTGTTCTTTGCCTGCACGGCAATCCTGGTAGCAGAAGCACTTTTTCTGAACTGATGAAAAAGCTTGATGGCACAAATATTAAGTTGCTTGCACTTGATAGACCAGGTCATAATTCAAGCGAAGAACTACTTGGTGATAAAAACGACCTGTGGAACGATACATTGGTTTATTCAGAATTAATACAGCATAAGCTAAGTGGCAAAGCCTGGCTGCTTGGACATTCATATGGCTGCCTTACAGCTCTCAAGATAGCTATTAAGCATCCTGAAAATGTAAAAGGCATTATCATGATTAATCCACAGATAGTTCCTGATAACCCCAAAGCTAGTTGTTCAATAATTCCAAACCTAGCAAAAGGCGCTTTACTTGGAACCATTTTCGGAGTATGGCTTCCAAATGAATACAACGAAATCTTCAACGAAAGAATGGAAAAGCTGTATTCACCAGAAAAACCAAGTGAAGACGAAAAAGAAAGATGGGTTCAGAGATTTAGCCGCTTTGAATCTGTAATAGCATTTTTAACAGATAATAATACTCAGATAAAGATTCAACCAGAACTGGCTCAGGAAGTAGCTAACTTAAAAATGCCTGTTTATGCACTTTTCGGAGAAAAAGACGCTTTAATCAATCTTAAAGGGCAACAGGATTTTGTAGCAACAATTCCTGGAATCAAAACAGAAACAGCCGCAGAAGCAGGTCACTATATGCCTGTTCTCAACCCCGATGCCTGCATAGATTTCATAAAGAAATCAATCAACAAATAATCTTAGAAACCAAAAGCCCTGCAATTATCAGTTGCAGGGCTTTTTTATTACTCTTAATTATTCGTGTTCGCGTGTCTGGAAGAACTGGATTTCAGGCCATTCCTTCATAACATAGTTGAGACGCCATTTATCTGGAGCCATGAAGGTCAAAGCTTCTGCTGTATCAAGAGACAGGTTTGGTTTATAGCGTTTCTTGAATTCTTCAAGCTTCTGTTCGTTGTCACTGGTTATCCAGCGGGCAACAGTATATTCAACTGGTTCATAAATAGCATGAACATTATATTCTGCTTCAAGTCTTGAAATAACAACGTCAAATTGCAGAACCCCAACAGCACCGATAATATAATCGTTACCGAACAATGGTCTGAACACCTGAATTGCGCCTTCTTCAGACAACTGCAGCAACCCCTTCTGAAGCTGTTTAGCCTTCAGAGGATCTTTAAGAATTACACGTTTGAAAATTTCTGGCGCAAAGCTTGGAATACCAGTAAATTTCAAAGGTTCCTTGAGTGTGAAGGTATCACCGATTCTGATTGTGCCATGATTGTGAACACCGATAATATCACCTGGGAATGCTTCTTCAACATTCTGACGGTCCTGTGCCATAAAGATGGTCGCATTGGCAATAGTCATTTCTTTGCCGAGTCTGTGATGCATAACCTTCATACCGCGTGTGAATTTGCCAGAGCAGATTCTTACGAATGCTATTCTGTCGCGGTGAGCCGGGTCCATATTAGCCTGAATCTTAAACGCAAAGCCAGTGAAATCTTTTTCGTATGGTGAAACTTCTCTTGTTTCAGTTGCACGTGGCTTCGGGCATGGAGAAAGTTCAACGAAAGCATCCAATACTTCCTGGACACCGAAGTTATTCAAAGCGCTACCAAAGAATACCGGAGTCTGGTTGCCCTTAAGATACTGTTCAATATCAAATGGGGAAGCAGCACCTTCAAGGAGTTCGATGTCATCGCGGAGGTCTTTTGCCTGCAGGCCAAGAAGTTCATCAAGCTTTGGATCGTTAATGTCAGTGATTGTTACAGTATCCTGTGGGCGGCGTGCTTCACCAGCTCTGAAGAGAACAATCTGCTTCTTGTAAAGGTTGTAAACACCCTTAAACATCTTTCCATTACCTATTGGCCACGAAAGTGGAGCACATTCAATCTGAAGCTTGTCTTCGATTTCAGACATCAAATCGAGTGGAGACTTACCAGCACGGTCCATCTTGTTAATGAAAGTGATGATTGGGGTATTGCGCATACGGCAGATAGTCATCAGCTTTTCAGTCTGGGTTTCAACACCGTTAACGCTGTCAATAACCATGAGAGCACTGTCTACTGCAGTAAGAACACGATAGGTGTCTTCTGAAAAGTCCTGGTGACCAGGAGTATCAAGAAGGTTTACTTCGTAATCCCTATAATGGAATTTCATTACTGATGTGGTTACAGAAATACCGCGTTCCTGTTCGATTTTCATCCAGTCACTTGTTGCGTGACGGTCAGCCTTACGGGCTTTAATTGCACCAGCCATCTGAATTGCTCCACCGAAAAGGAGCAGCTTTTCTGTAAGTGTTGTCTTACCAGCGTCAGGGTGGCTAATAATGCCAAAACATCTGCGGCGATCTACTTCATCTTGATAAAACTTTTCCATGACTTCCTCGTTGACTTCTAATGTGGGAGTAACTATAACGCAAAAAGGGCCTGTGGTCAATCTTTGTTTTCTGCTCTTTAACTTACCCTGTGCCCATTCATTAATTCACAATGCATAATTCATAATGCACAATTGAATGTGTTGGTTCTGTGCTGCTTTTAGCAGGTTTCTGCCAAGATTCGAAACTTGGCAGAGACTAGATAGAAGCAGTAGAAAATCAAAAACAATCAATTATGCATTATGCATTATGAATTATGAATTAATTAAAAAACTAATCTTCTGAGTAAAATAAGACGATAAATATTTTAGAGAATAACAAATGCTAGGAGGTCCCTTATGAAAAACGCTCATAAAGTAACTGGTCCGGCTCTTCAACCTGAATGCAAGGATTGCGGTCGCTACGCTATTCTTAAGGCTCCATGCCCCAAGGAAAACTGCATTTTCCGTTGCCAGGATCGACCTCGCATCAATCTGTAAAATCGTAAAATAACTCCAAGTTGGGACTACCCACCCAACACAATCAAATAATAAAAAAAGCACCTTCCTGAGAAGGTGCTTTTTTTATGCTTTGTTGATTAGAAATCTTCGATCATATCAACGAATTCTGGGTGATCTACGAATGGATTGCGGTTGTGCTGATAATTTTCAATCTTATCGCAGCGCTTTCTTTCGTAATCGTCAACCGGGTCTTCCTTGTGCCATTCACGAAGAACTTTTTCCTGCTTGCCAGTGATATCGTAGCCATAGCGAACTGCGAAATAGAACATTGCACGTGCAGTGTTACCGCGCTGCTGTGGTCTAACTTCGAAAATGCTGTCGCCGAGCTTGCTGCCACCCTGTTCCCACTTTGCGTTCTTTACCCAACCAAATGGGAAATTTCCACGCTTGCCGTTTGCCTTGGCATCTGCTGGGAAAAGATGATGGAGGTCGCACTTGGCGATACCTTCTGCACCCTTAGACTGTGGCCATGAATGTTCGATATTCATATTTGTAGCCGGTGGTTCTTTGTCGGTTTTGAGCTTGCGGCCAGTGTAAACACATTCTACATAGCCATTAACATTATCGAGGGTTTCAAAAACGATGTCCTGAGCACCCTGATAACCAACAGAGGTATGGTTTTTAATCAAAGAGAGGAGCTTCTTTTTGAGAGCTTCATTTGTCAAACCCTTGCAGCAATCATACATATCAGCGCCTCTGCTGAGGTCTGCACTTCTGGAAATGCCTTCCATTGGGTCTGTAAGATTGGCTGTACCGTTCATCTGCTTGTAAAGCTGTTCTACAGAGCTCTTGAGTTCAAGAAGTTCGGCTTCACATTTTGGTGAATTCTGTTCAATTCTGTCGATGCGATTAAGAATGCTCTTATAAAGCTTGTCAGAGCTCATATCTGCTGCAAAAACTGAACCAGTAAGAAGACTTGCTGCGATAGCAAATACTACTGAAAGTTTGTTTAGGCGTCTCATTTTGGCGCTCCCTTCTTATACTTTTTACTTAATACTTATTGGGAACCACCTAGTTGTTCACTAGGTCTTTTCATTATAAGAATATTTTATAAAGTGTCAAGGGTTGTGAAGAAATATTAGGCTTTCTGTTCATTCAGGAATTTTTGAATCTGAAGCAGGTCGTCACCTATTTCAGCCAAATGCTGGCGAAGTTCTGAAATATGAGACATAGCTTCATCCATTTTGTTTTCAGCAGCACATTTTTCAATAGTCCTGGCTATTTCCCAAGAATACTTAGCTGACATCATGCCAACAAGACCTTTGATAGAATGAGCAACCTCACGAAGCTTTCCTGCATCATTATCATTTATGCTATTGTCAATTTCAATATCAAGGCTTGTATAGCGCCTATTGTAAATATCAATCAACTGCTTCATACTTTCAGCCTTTGGCGATATCCTCACCTTAAAATCAACATAGTCAATTCGTCTCAATCTGCTCGTAAGCAATTTTTCCGGTTCTGAGAAATTCTTTTTTACCGACTTATCAACAGCCACAGCAGCTTCCATTGCTTTACTTATTTCAGCAGCCTTCACGCTGGCTGGGACTTCCTTATCAAGCTTAAAAATTGAACCAATGGCGTCAAGCAAGTCCTTCGGGAAATAAGGCTTAGAGAGATAGGTTCTTGCTCCCGCTCTTAGTGCCTTTTCGCGTTCTTCAGCAGAAGCAAAGGCACTTATAGCTATTACTGGTATAGAAGAGAGATTTTCAGGCATTTTCTTTAATTCTTCCAAAACCTTCATACCATCCATCTTTGGCATCTGAATATCAAGAAGAATCGCATCAAATGTATTGCTCTTCAAGGCCTCAAGAACCTCGAGACCATCCTTAACGCACTGGCTTGTTCCTCTAAGACGGGTTATTATAGACTGAGCAAGGAACAGGTTGACATCGTTATCGTCTGCAATAAGGAAATGCAGGGGCTTACCTGCAGAATAAAAAACAGCTTCGTTTTCATTCTGCTCTGCCTCAATAGCCTTCAACTCTACAACATCTACAGGAATTGTTATACATATGCACAACTCGTTTTTATCTGTCTTAGAATCATACAGTGCTATAGAACCACCCATCTGATTAATAATCATGCTGTTAAGGGAAATACCCAGACTATGCTTTCTGCTAGCACTAGCTTCGTAAGGGTCGAAACCATACTCATTCTTCAGGCTGCTTTCAATTTCTTCACGCTTTTCTGAATCAATTCCCAGTAATCTAACAACAAGGTTTCCACTATTATTGACCTCATCTTTGAAGTCTATTTCTATATTAATGTCATTATCACCACTCAAAGCAAAAGCTTGTATAACAGCTGTCAGCAAAATCTGACGTAAATGATCCTGGTCGGAACAAATATGCTCTGGTAAATACCTGGATAGCTTAAAATCAATTGTTTTATTGTCTCGCTGAGCCTGGAACTTAGAATAACATATTATTTCATCAAGCAGCGTCTTCAATTTCAACGTGGATTTTATTATATGTAGCTTTCCACTCTGGGCTTCAGTAAGACCAAAAATATCATTGATAAGACTCATCAAGGATTTACTTGATATTCTTAATAATTCAATAATATTCCTTTGGTTTTCGTTATAGCATATGGATACTGCAAGCTCAGTCAAACCAATTATCGCAGTCATCGGAGTTCTGATTTCGTGGCTTGCATTTGCAAAGAATCTCGCTTTTAACTGAGTAGCCTCTTCTGCTGCGTTCTTGGCCTCAATAAGCTTATCTTCAATATTTTTAAACATTGTAATATCATGTATACTAAGCAAAACAGCATCTTTACCAGAATCAAGCTCTATATTGGAAGCAGTGATTTCTCCGGAAAAAGTTTCGCCCGTTGCTTTTTTGAACTCACATTCAGAAATCACTACGTCAGTAATTTTTGAAATTTCCGAACTGAGACTGTTGGAAGATACAATGAAGTCATCCAACTTCTGCCCTATTAAGCTTGGCCCATAACCAAAGTGCTCTTCCATGCTTTTATTCATAGCAATTATGGTGTAAGACTCACTGTCAACGACACAAATAGACTCAGGAGCATTATCAAATATCTTCTTAAAATTTGTCTGAGCTTTTTCTACAGATTTAAGCGCTTCACTATTGTGCGCAATACCGTAAAGAATGGTATTGAGAATAAATATTACAAGCAATGTAATAAACAGCATCCAAATCTGAGTAGAATTACCGGTATCCAGCCCACTTAAGCTTAAAACAGCCCATTTGGAATTTTTAATGGACGCTACCGAGAAATATCCGTCAGTCTTTACAAGCTCATGAAGGTCATGAGCTTTCCAAATAGGTATCATACCTTTATCAAAATAAACACTTAAATCACCACACTGGCTGTTTATCAAGCTCTTGTTGCCTGCCATTAATACTCTTCCGCGGGAATTAATAAACATAGCCGGGAAACGACTCAGACTTATTATATTTTCTATTTCCGACAATCCGGACCTAAGCGTAATAACCCCTAATATGCTTTTCCTATTAACAGAAAGAACCGGATAAGTAGCATAGAAGCCCAGAGCCTGAGTATGGGTATCCTTTAATATTGTGAAAGAAGGCTGACCAGATATGGCACTTTTATAATACTCTTTTGCAGCCATGCTTTTTCCCTCAGTATAATAATCTTTGTCTGAAGAAATTATTACAGTACTGGATGCATTCATAACATAAAAATCAATACTCTGATTCTGTTCCTTGAAAGCTACAAGGAATCTCTCCATACTATTTTTTATATTTATGCTTCCTGTTTCAAACAAAATGGCAAGCAGAGGATTATCTGCCAGTAAGCGCGCTGACGAATTACAAAAATCCATTCTCTGACTAATAACATTCTTCAGATTTAAGTTAGCAGACTGGCTTTCAAGGTTTTGATTCTGTGTTTCACGAAAAGACAGATAATTACTTCCCACAAGAACACCGAATGAGAAAACTAGGGAAGCAATAAAAACAACTGTCGGAGAAAAGAGAAATATCTTGCTGGGAACGTGCAATCTCTGGAACATTTCATATATATAACGCCTTCGCATTACTATTATTGAAATGCATAAAGCCAGCGCTGATTCAAACCAGTATAACCATGCAACAAACTGCGGAGGTTGCAGATAATGCCCTTCTTCAATTCTTGAAAAAGGAAGATCCAATATCAACTGCAATATTGCTCCGACAGCAGCAATATTAAAACTGGCTTTTACCGTATGGCGACTAGGTTCAACAAGATTATCAGCAGCCTTGACAGTAACAATTACAGCAAAAAGCTTCGCTACAAAAACCAGCACATTAGCAATTAAACGGTAGGTTACATTATAATTCCAAAATAAAAACAAAAAAGCTAAGGCAGCTGGAATATACCAGTATGGTGAAAAAGGGTTCTTCTTGTAGGCTACAAAAATATTACGCCTTCCAAGCTCGACAGAACAGATAAAAATGATTATCTGTAAAAGATTGTGAATAATAATATTGCTTCCCGCGCCAGCTAAGTAATCAAAAGAATGAAAAACATGGGCAAGACCGATGGCTATAAAAATTGGGATAGCCATACTTGTATTCAGGTTTTTTCGGCTATCTGGCGGTGTAATTCCTAAAAAAGCGCCAAGAATTACGACAATAATGCCAGACAAATACATATAACAGCCAGGATCGACGAATGATTTTATTAATAATTCCATGTTTTTGACTATTTTATTCTGTAAATAACTAATGCAGAAAAGCTGTTATCGGATTATGAAGAAAGCCCTTCTGCGTTAAGCAGGAGGGCTTTATAGCTTAGATATTATAGAATTCCTGTAGGAAATACTTGCTTTCTTCAGCAGTCATTCTGTGATTGTTCTGGAGAAAACCGCAACGTTCAAATTTCTCTACGAAATATACGATTTGCTTTTTCCACCAGGGCCAGTCATGGGCAACATCATCGCCCCAAAGATCTAAGAATACCGGAGCTCCGGAATATCTCAGATTCTTTGCCAGTTGAATAGCTTCTCCGGTCCATTCTTCCCATGGCCCCTGACCACTGCATATGATTAACAAATCATTCTGCAGTTTTTTTATGGTTTCGTCACTCAGATTTTCTGAATAAGAAAGTGGGTTCCCAGCATAAACATCATCATTCATAAAGCCATCTAGGGCAAAACGAATGTCGTAGCAACCACTGAGGGCAATACCTGAATCAAATATTTCAGGGTATTTCATAATGAAGTTTGCTGTATGGAAAGCACCAAAGCTACAACCATGAGCTATAATGCCAGCGCCTTCGTGACCATCTGCCAGAATATGCGGAACGACGTCTTCAATAACTATTTTTTCGTAGTCAAGAGCGCGTTTTGCTTTGTCTTCGTGTGAAGCGTTTTTGTTAAACCAGCTTTCGTGGTCAATGCTATCGATGCAGTAAAGCTGCAACTTGCCTTCTTCTATGAATCTAGCAAGAGTTTCGGGCATTCCGAAATTTTCGTAGTCAAAGAATCGGCCTTCCTGAGATGGGAAAACCATCATAGGCTTTCCTGCATGACCGAAGACTAATATTTCCATCGGATGACCAAGCGTCTGACTTGGTATTGTTCTATATTCCCGGTTCATTAGGCCTCCGCGATAATATCTTCAACGATGCCTATCATTTCTTCTTTATCATCAGAGCGAACGAGGTAACCCCAATCGCCCATAACACCTGCTTCGATTGGATTCATGGCGTGGCTCCAGCAAATCTTGTCGCCCCATTTTTCCATGATTTCTTCGTCAGTGTTTGCATATTCTCTGTCGTATTTGCGACCAACAAAAGCGCAGAAGTATTTGCGTTCGTAATTGCGCTTTGGTTCTTCGCCTGCAACGATTGAAGCCCACCAGTTGTAGACGTCGATGTCACAGTTATAGTTAAACATGTGAGTAGTAACGCCTCCCGGAGGTCTCATATTGATTTCCAGGGCTTGGTAAGTGTGAGGTTTACCTTTTACCTTGAAGAATTCAATATGGAAGAACTTAGCCTTAGTGCCAGTAGCTTTTACTACAGCTCTGCCATATTTTTCCAGTTCTTCTGGAATTTCGCGCTGAGTGTAATACCAGCAGTTCTGGTTTAATTTAACCAGCTTGTGGATATCGTTGTTGAAAACGTCTGATGTAAAGAAAACGATATTACCGTCTTTGTCTGTAAGACCATCGAAGGATTCGATATCGCCCTGAACATATTCTTCCATGTAGTAGTCATAATCAGAAGCTACTCTGAAGAATTCGTTCAAATCCAGTTCGTTTTTGATTGTGTAAGTATCTGCTGCACCAACACCGATATCTGGCTTAATGAATACTGGGTATCCAACTTCTTTAATGAATTCCATGCACTGGTCGAAATCTTCTACGACAATGCCTCTTGCATGAGGAACTCCAGCCTTTTCGAAGACAGCCTTCATCTGTGATTTTCTTTTGATGAAAGCGATGTCATCTGGTTTGAAACCAGGAATATTAAGTTCCTGACGGACTGCAGCTTCGGTTTCAAGCCATGGTTCCAGATGAGATTCTACGTGGTCTATTTTACCAAAGTTTTCTTCGAAGAATCTTGCTGCTGCTAGAATCTGATCAAGATTTTCAAGCTGGTCTACTCTATAATGACCAGTCAATGCGCATCTCAGACCATCTGGTAATTGTTCTTCATTCTGGTCTGTTATCCCTAGCACTCTAACATTGTGTCTTGCCAGACTTTCGGCAAACTGCTGATAGTGCGGAGGATAATGTGGTGAGATATAAATAATATTCATCAACAAACTCCTAAATATTGTTGTGATACATATTTTACCCGTATCAAGATATAACTTCAAGTTTTATTATTTACGCTTTAAAAGGTAGCCAAACTCATGCTATACTCACCAATTATGTTTGACTTTGAAAAATTTTACAAATCAATGACCAGATGCGGTCTTGGCAAATGGAACGAAAAGTTTGAGATTATTATCGAAAAGGCAATCAACCGCCCTGATGGTAATCTTGAAAATTGGATGAAAGCCCTTTCTGAGCTTCCTAATATAGAAACCCAGAATGGTGTGTTCATAGACAACAACGCCTGCGTTACTGCAAAAGCTGTTAAAGAAACCTCTGTCGATGAATTAAATCAACTGAAGTCAGCCTTAATAAAGCTTTCACCATGGCGCAAGGGTCCCTTTAATTTTTGCGGATTAGAAATAGACGCAGAATGGCGTGCAGAAATCAAATGGAATCACGTAGCCAGTGGCATTTCCGATTTGAAGGATAAGATAGTTCTCGACTTAGGCTGTGGTGGTGGTTATTATATGTTCCGCATGGCAGAGCATAATCCTGCGATGGTGCTTGGAATTGACCCGTCGAGAGTCTGCTGGATGCAATTTGAAGCAGCACAGAAATACCTGAAATATCCGAACGTTTTCTACCTGCCAATAGGTTTGGAAGACATGCCAGCCGAATGTGGAATTTTCGATACCGTTTTTGCCATGGGCATTTTATATCATCGGAAAGACCCCTTCGAATTTTTGCGAAGCCTTAAATTCCTA
>JAZUDR010000166.1:0-21398 GCA_045639725.1 Candidatus Avigastranaerophilus sp.
AGTCCCCCTTTACGAAAGGGGGGGCAGAAAGCGGCCTGATTCTCTCGGCAAAGAGCCAATAGCTAACGGCCAAGAGCAATAAAAAAAAGGCTATGAGCGTAGCTCATAGCCTTTTTTTATTTAGCTATTAAAGCTGTGGACCAGCAGCAACAAGTGCCTTACCAGCGTCGTTGGTAGTGTATTTGTTAAAGTTCTTAACAAATCTGCCAGCAAGATCCTTAGCCTTGGTTTCCCAATCAGCTGGGTTAGCATAGGTATCGCGTGGGTCGAGAATTGCTGGGTTAACGCCTGGAAGAGCTGTTGGAACTTCGAGATTGAACATAGGAATCTTCTTAGTTGGAGCAGTCTTGATTGAGCCGTTGAGGATAGCGTCGATGATTCCGCGTGTATCCTTGATTGTGATTCTCTTACCGGTTCCGTTCCAACCAGTGTTAACAAGGTATGCCTTAGCGCCGTTGGCTTTCATTCTCTTAACAAGTTCTTCACCGTATTTTGTTGGATGAAGTTCAAGGAATGCCTGGCCGAAGCAAGCTGAGAAGGTTGGTGTTGGTTCAGTGATTCCTCTTTCGGTACCAGCAAGCTTAGCTGTGAAGCCAGAGAGGAAGTAATACTGAGTCTGTTCCGGAGTAAGGATAGATACTGGTGGGAGAACGCCGAAAGCATCGGCAGAAAGGAAGATTACGTTATCAGCAGCAGGACCTGAAGAAATCTTGTTTACTTCAGCGGCGATGTTGTTGATGTGGGTTATTGGGTAAGAAACACGAGTATTTTCAGTAACACTCTTGTCATTGAAGTCAATCTTACCATCAGCAGCTACAGTAACGTTTTCAAGAAGAGCATTTCTCTTGATTGCGTTGTAAATGTCTGGTTCAGATTCTTTATCAAGACCGATAACCTTTGCGTAGCAGCCGCCTTCGAAGTTGAATACGCCATTGTCGTCCCAACCGTGTTCGTCATCACCAATGAGGCGTCTCTTTGGGTCTGTAGAAAGGGTGGTCTTACCAGTTCCTGAAAGACCGAAGAAGATTGCTGTGTGCTTGCCTTCCATGTCGCAGTTAGCTGAACAGTGCATTGAAGCAATACCCTTGAGTGGGAGGTAGTAGTTCATCATTGAGAACATACCTTTTTTCATTTCTCCGCCATACCAAGTGTTGATGATAACCTGTTCTCTTGAAGAAATGTTGAAAGCTGCACAGGTTTCTGAATTGAGGCCGAGTTCCTTGTAGTTTTCAACTTTAGCCTTTGAAGCATTGTATACGATGAAGTCCGGCTTGAAATTAGCAAGTTCTTCGTCTGTTGGAACGATGAACATGTTCTTTACGAAATGAGCCTGCCAAGCAACTTCAACGATGAAGCGAACAGCCATTCTTGTGTCAGCGTTAGCACCGCAGAATGCGTCTACAACGAAAAGTCTCTTGTTAGAGAGTTCTTTCTTTGCGATTTCCTTAACAGCTGCCCAGGTAGATTCTGACATTGGGTGGTTGTCATTCTTGTATTCATCAGTAGTCCACCATACGGTGTTCTTGGAATTGGCATCCATAACGATATATTTATCTTTTGGAGAACGACCAGTGAATACGCCAGTCATAACGTTAATTGTGTCAAGTTCGGTCATCTGGCCTACTTCATAACCTTCAAGACCAGCTTTGGTTTCTTCTGCGAAAAGAAGTTCGTAAGAAGGGTTGTAAACTATTTCAGTTGTACCTGTAATACCATACTGCTTTAAATCGATTGTAGCCATTTTGCTGCTCCCTTTCTCTATTACCGGAAAGATGAAATCTGTTCAACAGTTTGATTAACTGTTAATAACAGACAATATGTTATCGCAAATGCACATATAAAATCAACAAAAACTATATGTTTTATACTGTTTGGGTGTAGAGGTGTATGCATTCGCCCTCATCCGTCTTCTGCTACGCAGAATCCACCTTCCCCCGAGCGGAGGAAGGCCTCGCAGGGGCGGCTTCGGCTTCTAGATTCTAGCTTGCAGATGCTGGTGGGCCTGGAAGGCGAAGGTGGCGAGGTTGGTTTCGCGGTTAGGCTGTATACTTCCATCATAAACCATATCAACAAATGGAATATGCCCGCGTGCGTAGACCTTAAGTATTGCGCTGGCAACGGTGCTCGGCATACAGGTAAAAGGCATGGCGTTGACAACACCGTCGAAGCAGCCGTCGCGCATGAACGACAGGGTTCCGCCAATGCTCAGTATACTTTCTCCGTTAATGTGATTAGAGAAGGTATCGCCGACAGCTTCCAGTATATGCTTGGTTGAATGATCGCGTCTGTCTTTCAATATCTTGCTGAAAGGCTGCATCAATAGATTAGCAACTACAGACTGGTAGCCATAAACAGCATAAGCGGTGGCTGCGTCTTTTATATTCTTAAAGCTCTTTTCATCCTTCAACGCGTCTAAGGCATAGCCCAGGCTTGTGTCGGCAGTATATGAAATCCATTCTGAAACAGAAGAAATATAGCCTTCACAGCCTAGTTCCTCAAGCTTTCTAAGCAGGAACTGATTGCTTTCCTGATGAACTCTTACGAAAATTTCACCAACAATGCCTACAAGCGGCTTCTGAACATCAACTGTTTCTATGGCCTCAAAGGCTTTGGCTGCTTTTCTTGAAGCCTTCAGCAGCAACAGGTCGCCACCAGCTTCGATTGCTTTAACAGCATTGTCGATGGCTTGGTAAAATACGCGATCAGTCGTTCCCTTAACTTTTTCGTAGGGGCGTATGTGCCAGCGGGCCTTTTCAAGGATATCCTGATAGAGAATAGACTGGCAGATAAGCTTTCTGAAGCTCATGAGCATTTCCGGTTTTACAAGACCCTTGCACTGATAACTGTCCTGGCTGGTTGGCGAAACAATAGCTATATCATTATAGCCGTATTTATCCAGCAGTATACGGTGAAGCTTGCTATATTGCCCGAATCTGCAGGGCCCTTCAGTTTCAGGCATGAAGAAGGCAACGTCGTTCTTCAGGTCTGCTCCCTGCTTTTTGAGCTTTTCAATCTGGGCAAACATGTCGCCTGTTGTAACAATGCATGGGAAGCATTCCTTGCCAGAGGTGTTAGCCTTGCCGAATGCCATGCCTTCATTGGTGTAGGTCGGAATAATTTCTGTTTTTATGCCTACGTGATTGAAGGCGGCTGCCAGGCATGGGGCTCCGTCGCACATGTGTGGCATGTAAAGTGTTCTGGAACTCAGCGGTGCGGTGCTTCTGCCGGTAATTATATTAATGTTTTTATCAGCCAGTGTGTTAACGGTTTTCTGGTTCTTTATGGCATCTACAAATGCCAGTAAACGTGTTTCTACGCCTGCGCCTGCTGAATGCTCATCCAGTTCAAGCTCAAGGTAAGGCTTACCGGTTTTATTCATTTCGTGGCTGAAAAAGTGAAGCACGAATGAATCCGGGCCGCATGAGAAGCTAGTTAAATAGAGGCCAAACAGGCGTTTATCATTGTTTATCAGTTTGGCAGCGCGAAGTATGCGGTTGCCGAAGCCCCAATACATATTGCCATATTCGTTTTCTATTTCCTGACTGCTAAGGTCTAAAAATTCCTGCGGAATAGCATAAACACCGAGTCTGCTGAAGGTTGCAAACAGGTTGAGGTTAGTTCTGGAATCATAAGAACTGTATGGTCGTCCCAGAACTACGATGGCACGCTTATAACCAAGATTTTTAAGAACCTGGTTACCGATTTTGTGAAGCTCGTCAGTGAAGCTGTTATAGGCTTCCCAGGCTTTATTGTAGGCTTTTTCGAAAATATCTTTATTAAATATCAGTCCAAGTCTTGCAAATTCATTGGAAAAAGCCTTTTCCATGCTTGCCAGGCCCTTGTTGATATAGACAGCTGGCTTTATTATTTTATTGCCATCAAGGTTTAATGCGGCCTTCAATACGTATGTATTAGATTCAACGTATGGGCAGTAAAAAGAAAAATCCTTGCGGTCTGAGTTCATTTCAATCATCATTGGCATGAACATGTAATCGCAGTTGTCTTTTAAAATGGCTGCATGACCGTGTGATATCTTTACTGGGAAACAGGCCTCGCAGGTCATGGTGGAAATACCACGGTTAACTATTTCTGTGTTGGTTTCGGGGCTTATGACAATTTCAAAGCCCATGTCATGAAGCAGGTGAACCCAGAAAAGGCCGAGTTGATGGAAACTCAATGAACGAGGTATGCCTAAACGAATCTTTCTGACAGTTGTTTCTGAAGCTGGTTTATCGGAGACTTCAGAACCTGATTCAGTATAGAGGCCTTTTATGCTCTGATAATAAAGATTGTGTCTGATTCTGCTGAAATCGGGAGTCTTTTTGGCGGCCGTTGAACGTGATTCATACATACCGCATTCTCCGCCGTAAATAGCAGTTTCGTTGCCGACCTTATATATCTGGAGCTTGCACTGGTTGTGGCAGTTGGGGTTTCTGTGGCAGACTTCCTCTCTATGAACAAATTCCTGATTGACTGTTTCCCATCCACGGAAACGGCTTTGGGCTGCCTTGCCATCTGCTACTGCGCTTTTCATTTCATCCATGGCGTGGAGAGCAGCGCCTATTGCGCCCATTACTTCACGATGGGGAAGGGTAGTGATAGGCTTTTTTACGATGCTTTCAAAGGCTGCAACAACTGAGCGGTTAAGTGACGGACCGCCCTGGAAGCTGATTTTATTACCTATTTTGCCATCCTGGACAACGCGGTTCAGGTAGTTGTGGACAACAGCCTGTGAAAGGCCTGCCAGCAGGTCTTTTATGTCACCGCCCATCTGCAGGTATGACATCAGGTCTGATTCCATATAGACTGTGCAGCGTTCTGTAAGCTTGTATGGGGCTGGCGCAGACATTGCCAGGTATTCGTATTCTCCGGCTATGTTAATGCCAAGCTTGTTGGCTGTTTCTTCCAGAAAACTTCCTGTGCCAGCGGCGCAGACCTTGTTCATTTTGAAATCAACAACAAAGCCGTCTTTCAATGAGGTATACTTGGCGTCCTGACCGCCCAGTTCAAAAATAGTGTCTATTTCAGGGTCGAAGAAGGTTGTGCCACGGGCATGGGCAGTTACTTCATTAACCACGTCATCAGCGCCGACAAAAAGATTGGCAACTTCGCGCCCTGAGCCTGTTGTGCCGACTCCCAATACATTGATTCTAGTAACATCAATGGTATCAATGCAGTTCCTGAGAGCCTTTTTTATGGCTATTACAGGCTGCCCTTCAGTAGGTATGTATCTTTTATATAAAACATGACCATCTGGTGTTATCAGCACGAGCTTTGTGGTTGTGGAACCTATGTCGAAGCCCATGAAAGCGTCTATTCTGTTATTCCCTGCCGGAAGCCCTTCTGCTTTGCCGCATTCTGCAAAGGGTCTGAGCTTTATTGCCAGTGGAGCTGTTCTCGGCGCTTCAAAGGCTGAAGATGTCTTTAATTTAAGTATTTCTTCAGAGTTTACAGCAGGTGAGTTAACACCTTTTGAAAGTGCGCTGAGTATTACGCCGTAAGCGCCAACGCCAGTATAATGCTCCGGAACTATTACTTTGATTCCGAGAATGTCTTCAAAGGCTTTGCGTGCCAGTCGGTTAGATGCGTAGCCCCCGATAAAAGCAGCGGGTTCCTCAAGTTTTCTGTTGGAAACCATGGTTGAACGGTAGTTCCTTGCAACGCCCTGATGCAAGCCTGCAATGATATGCTTTATAGGAATACCTTTGTTCTGCAGATGAATCATGTCTGATTTCGTAAAAACGGTGCATCTGCAGGCTACACTTGCCGGGCAGTCTGATTCTCCGCCTAAGTCTATAAATCTGTGAAGAATAGATTCAATTCGTTTTTGCGGATCTGTTATGGAATTAAGGTTCTGGTTGTCAGAAAAGATTCTTTCAGCCTGCTGGTCTATGAAGCTGCCAGTTCCGGCTGCACAGGCTTCATTCAGTTTGAAATCGTTGAGTATGAAGTCATTCTGGCTTGGAGAGACTACCAATAAAGCAGAGTCATGACCGCCAACGGAAATAACCGTTCTGGCTTCTGGCATTAATGCATAAAGCCCCTTTGTCTGGGCTGTGGTTTCAATTTCAAAATAACTGTTGGTGGCTTCTGCTATCGCTTTTCCATGGGTTCCCGTGAAAGCGATGGTGTGCAGGTTTCCTTTGCCGTATTTGCTTTCAACGGTTTTTAACAGCTCTGCACATAATTCTATTGTTCTGCCGAAATGGCGGCGGTAAGGTAATTCCTCGATTATTCTGCCGGCTTCATTGCAGACGACAATATTGATACTTACTGAGCCTATGTCTATGCCCAGATTTACTTTATTCATGACCTGCTCTTTGACTAATGCTGCAACTGTTGTTGATTTACCAGCCGGCTTCCTGATCGCTTACCGGTGCTAAATCTTTTGGAATTGCTTCTGTTTTGGTTTTTATATTCTTTTTAACACCAATGTTTTTATTGATGTCCTGTTTTATTTCGTTTTCAATCTGCTTTTGCTTTTCTTCCTTGGTAGGAATGTGGGCACCCTGCTGAATCTTGTCCGGCAATTCTTCTGCATTCAGGTCTTCCCTAGGTTCCTGTTCCATGGTTTGAGTCTGTTCTGCCTGCTGCTTTTCAAATGCCTGGTTAACCTTTGCTGATGGGTCTGGCATGTTGATTTCTGGCATAGAAACTGTTGTGGTGTTGTGGAAAACAGGCTTTGGCATAAGTCTGATTATGCCGTTGTTGTTAACAAGCAAGTCGCCTTCACCAAGCGGATAAGGTTTTCTGAACATTGATTTCGCTGAGGCTTTCCACAATTCCTTGTTTGTAGCAGGGCCGAGGCAGATAGCATAGGTTTCTTTGGCGGTGAATCTTTTCTTGTATACAACGAATAAACCGTTTCTGTGCCCACTGGCAGCATAAACATCGCCTAATTCCTTTTCCCATGCCAAGAGACCGGATTCTGAGTCAAAGCATCTGACCTTGGTTTTGTCTACAATCATGACTCTTGAACCAATCTGGGCTGCTCCAATAACATCCTTCTTTATTGTTGTAGACCATGATTTGCCTGTGAGCAATGAGAGATAAACCATGTTCTTGAAGTCATTGGTGACAAATATTACTGCATTATCAAGACCAGCCACCTGAATTAGGCCTTTGCCTTTGGTCTTATACATTATTTCGCCGGTTAACTGGTTCAATACCAGGCCTTCGCCGTCTTTGGTGGTTAATACAGCGGCATTCTTTACGAAAATAGGTGAGATACTGCTTACTGGTTCATCAAGCTTCCAAAGAGACAGGCCTTCTTCTGTATCGTATGCAGAGCATTTCCAGGTTGGAACCTTAAGGTCTTTGTAGCCGTGTATTGTAAGAATAACCTTGTCGGCTGCAAAATTCTTTAATGTGTCTAATTCTGTGATGTCCCAGAGTTGCTTCCCTGTGTTTACGTCAAAACAGAAAATGCTCTGACCGCTGGCCTGAAGCACTGTTTTGCCATTTTTTACAGGTCCATTTTCAAATGCATCATTGCCTGCAGCTTCCCATACCACCTTCAGGTCTGGAAGTGAATAAGCTCTGAGCATCCTTGCGTGGTCTGCTGCTATTACGTAATTGTCTACTACTATAGGATTGAATGGGGAACTCGGAAGATTGACGCTTTCTGCAATCTTTTGCCCTTGAGAGTTAATTACGAAGAGCTTGTAAACCTTATCGAAAAGATTCCCGCCCCAGAATACATAGTTACCGGAGGCACCGATCGGGTCTGAGCTTATGTTAGCTTCAAACTTTGTCTGCCATATGGCAGGGGTGGTTGCGTCCACTACATACTGAAAGTAGATTCCTATTCCAAAGACAATTAGTATAATAGCTAGAATGGTTTTTGACATTGTTATTTCATACTCTTCAATACAGCGCAGATCTGGTCTACACAGACGTCTGAATTCAGTCTACTGGTGTTGATGACCATATGATAATTATGTGGGTCGTTCCAATCAGCATAGAAGAAGTCTGAAATGAAGTTGGCTGAAGCTGTATCCCAGTCATGGATAAGCTTTTTGGCCATAATTTCGTCTTCTTCTGCATTTTCGCCGAATTTGTATTTGCTATCCTTCAGATACTGGTTTCCTTCAGTTTCTTCCTTGATGATATGCTTTATACGGTCTTCAAGGTTGGCAACGATTCTGATATGGAAAGCGTTTTTGTGATTCTTCAGAAGCTGGCAGCCACCGCGGCCAAGAAATACAGCGTTGTCTTTCTCTGCCAGTTCCATGAAAACCTGCTTAAGGACGTTGTAATAGTCCTGTTCTTTGAAATTTTGCTGTGGGTAGCTTGAAAACATTTCTGTAGCGTCCCAGTTTACTGTGCCAAGTCCGAATGGATGGAATACCATACCGCCCTGAGCAAGGCTTTCCAATGCTTCCTGGAAAAATACGCCAATTCTGTTGTAGGTTTTCTGGTCAAAGTGCTGAAGCTGCTCTTTTTCCTTACCCATTTTTTCAGCGATGCTGTTGAGTATTTGCTGATCATAGCAGGTATAGCCCATTTTTTCTGCGACCTTTAATGCTATGTAAGTTGCAGATGCACCTAACTCTCGAGAAATAGTGAGAATTGCCATATTCCCTCTCCTTGAAATGTCTTCTAAATAAATTTTATCACAGAATGTGAATATTGGCTAGTGTTAAGCCGTTATACTTAGGTATTAGGTATTAGGTATTGGGTCTTAGGTCTTAGGTCTTAGGTAGTCTTTGATTTGCCTGCGTTGTTTATTGCAAGGCGAAATTCTTCGAAATGTCGATAAGCAGCACAAAGTAAAATCTGGAGATTTATACAATCATAAAACAAGTTACTTTTTATTTTGCTGTTTTAGGTATTTCTTGAAGGCTTCTGGGTCTTCCAGAAAATCGGTGTATTGGGCGATGCGTTCGATTGTCTGTGGTGAAATCTGATGTTCAAGCTGGCAGGCTTCTGTTTGAGCGAATTCTTCATCCAGAGCCAGAACATTCTGCAAAAAATTAGCCAGAATTTTATGATAGCGATCCAGTGAATCTATTACTTCTAACCCCTTAGCTGAAAGGGTTACCGGTCTGTATGATTGGTAGTTGATCAAACCGTTTTCAGCCAGCCTTTGAAGAGCGTTGGTTACTGAGGAACGTTTGCAGCCCATCTTTTCAGCAAGAACAGACGGAGTTGCAGCACCAAATTCCTTCTGAAGGTCTGCAATAGCTTCAAGGTATGATTCAAGCGCTAAGGATACGCGTTCTACCATTTTATACTCCTGCTTACTTTGATTTGCAGCTTACACTCTTAATATGACAGTTAGAACAATCTCCGTTGCAGCTACCGCCACAACCAACACTACACATTTTACCACGTAGACCGTTAACAAGTCTATGTAATAATGTCCAGGCTGCAATAGAGGCTATCACAACAATAACGAGCTCGTCTCTTGCTTCTGTTGGTTTTTCCAGAAGTTCTCCAAGCTTCAGAGCACCGAAGCTTACTGCATAAGCAATGGCGAAATAGCTCAAAACACAGGCAACAGTGAACTTTGGTGAGCCGCTTTCCTTCCAGAGAACACCAAGAGTTGCAATACACGGAACGTAGAGCAGGGTGAAAAGCATGAAAGCAAAGGCTTTTATTGGAGTCATGCCGTTCTTGCGCATTCCTTCACCAAGGTCTTTGTCGTAAGGCAGATAAAGGACTGCAAGGGTTGAAACAACAGATTCCTTCGCCAGGAAGCCCGGTATGAGTGAAACTGTTTCACGCCATGTAAAGCCGAAGGGAGCCATTACAGGATGTATAAACTTGCCGATACGGCCAAGATATCGTTGTTCTGTTTCTTCAATAGTCTTTTTATTATCAAGAAGCTCAAGCTTTTCTGCTTTTTCTTCGTTGCTAATCTGCATTGCCTGTATTGTTGCCCTGCTTTGTTCGTAATCGAAGCTTAAAGGAACTTCCCTCGGGAAGGATGAAAGCGCCCAGATTACGATTGAACCGGCGAGAACGATGGTTCCAGCCTTTTCAATGAAGTGCATTGTCTTTTCCTTAAGCATGTTCCATACGCTCTTCGGGGTTGGAAGTCTGTAGGGTGGCATTTCTAGCAGGAACGGACTGTTGTCTATTGATTTGAAGAATATACTGGAGAAATGGCCCAGCAATATAAGAATCATAAGATCTATGATGAACAGCAGGAACATCCAGGTGCTTGGGGATTCCGGGAAAAATGTTCCGCAAAGTAGAACAAGAACAGGAAGTCTTGCGGAGCAGCTTACCATCGGTATCATGAACATGGTCAGAAGTCTCTGGAATTTGCTGTCGATGATTCTTGTTGCCATGATTGCGGGAACATTGCAGCCGAGGCCCATAACCATCGGGATGAAGGCGCGACCCTGCAGACCCATGCTTTTCATCATGCGGTCTACTATGAAGGCTGCACGAGACATGTAACCTGAATCTTCAAGCAAAACTATCCAAAAGAAAAGGATAAGTATGTTCGGAACAAATACTATTACCCCACCGACCGGCTTTAATGCTGCTTCTATCACAAGGTCCCGCAGCAAGCCAGGTTGCAATTTTGCTTCAAGTAGCTTTGCCATCCAGTCTACAAGGTTAGTTAGCCAGTCCATGGGGTATTTGCCTATGGTAAATGTGGTCCAGAATACGAATGCTATTAAAATGGCAAATACTGGGATTCCAAGATACTTGTTGATTAATATGCTATCAAGCTTCTGCTGCCATTCTGGTATGCTTTTCCGGGGAACGTGCGCACATTGGGCAACCATTTTCTCAATTCTATGATAGCGGTCTGCTGCCAGATCACAAGCCAGAGTAGCTGGTGTAACAGGCTTTTTGGGGTCTGTTGTCAGTTCTTCTGATAGTTTCTTTCTGAGCTTTTCAAGCTCGGGATTATCCTTTGCAGGTCTGGTAAGTGCATTGATTGCATTATAGCGCTGAGTTGCTGTTGCTGTTTCCCAGCGGAGTCCCTGAAGCTTTAATACTTCCTTTGTGGCATTGAACCATTTTTCAGGAAGCCTCAGCATTGAATTCTTGTTGGTTGTATGCTCCTGAATTGTGCGCTTAGAGAGAAATTCGACTAAGGCAGGTATCCCTTTTGCATTTCTTGCTACTGTCGGATATGCTTCGCAACCTGATAGTGAAGTGAACTTCATCAGGTCTATCATGCCACCGGCGCTTGAAAAAGAATCATAGCAGTTCATGCTTATGACAGGAGTAATACCAATTTCAATTAGCTGGGTTGTTAAAAAAAGATTTCTCACGAGGTTTGTTGTGTCAATTACATTGAGCACTGTACCGCGTGAAGCATCGTCTAATGTGGTTAAAACAACACCTTCTTCCGGTGTTGCGGGAGTCAGTGAATAGGTTCCCGGAAGGTCTGTGATATGGATATCGCCATTAGCTGTGTGCGTAATGCCTTCCAGTCTTTCGACGGTAACGCCGGGCCAGTTGCCAACATGCAGATGGTCACCTGTGATAGCGTTAAACATGCTTGTCTTGCCGCTATTAGGATTCCCGATCAGGAAAATGTTATGAGGGTCTACTGTTGATGTGGCTGGAGCTGCTTTTGTATCGGTCATTAGTTGTTGATTTCAACCTCTACGGCTTCAGATTCGCTTCTTCTGAGGCCCAGTTGGTATCCACGGATTTCGAAGATTGTGGAATCTCCCATTGGTGCTGTTTTTATGGCTTTTACAGGAGTCCCCGGTACAAAACCAAGGTCAAGGAGTCTTTGTGCTGTGACTGATTTGGTATCTACTCCTCTGATGGTTCCGCTTTGTCCTTCGGAAAGATCTGCGAGGAATATTGTTCTTGTGCTCATTGTGTGTCTAAATCCTTGATATAAATAAGTAATTACTAACAAATTAGTTTAAACTAAGAAAATTAGATTTGTCTAATTTTCTCTACTAAGATAATCAAAAAGTGTACACAAGTCAAGAAAAATCGACAATAAAAAAAGCATGCACGTTGTGCAGGCTTCGGTGGGCTGTGACGGGTTCGAACCGCCGACCACCTGGGTGTAAACCAGGAGCTCTTCCAACTGAGCTAACAGCCCTTAGCTGATGTCAGAATACTATCATACCATATCCTATAAGTCAACTAATTTTATTTTTTTGTGTACATATAATTGTGTATTAGGATAATACCTTTTGCTTACCGGAAAATTCTGATAGAATATTTAAAAATTTTCTACAGGAGATTTTTCATGAATAAAGAAGTTGTTGCTACAAAGAATGCTCCAGCCGCTATCGGCCCATATTCTCAGGCTATAAAGGCTAATGGTATGGTTTTCACTTCTGGTCAGCTGCCTATTAATCCTGCAACAGGCAATATTGATGAAAATAATATTGAATGGCAGACACATCAGTCACTTAAGAATCTTGAAGCTATCCTGAAGGAAGCTGGTTCTGATTTGTCAAAGGTTGTAAAGACCACTGTCTTTTTGAGTGATATTAACAACTTTGGTAAGGTTAACGAAATTTACGCTACCTATTTTAAGAGTGAAGCCCCTGGCCGCTCCTGCTTTGAAGTTGCAAAGCTACCCAAGAACGCTCTCATAGAAATCGAAGCAATCGCTATCTGCTGAGCTGAAAGTCTGAAGCTTGAAGCTAGAAGCCTGAAGCTAGAAGCAGGACAGTGCTTCGATACCAAGCGGGTATAAAGTTTGTTGCAATAGGCTTTTGGCTGCTGGCTTTTAGCTCTTGACCGAGAGAGTGTGGCCCTCGGCCTTAACTTTCTGCTACTTTGCCAAGTTGTCAAAAGCTGGTATATATAAAAAACGCCCTAAGTGTTAGCTTAGGGCGTTTTTTTACTTGTTTACTTGCTCAGTTCCTGTGAATCGCGTGTGGTGATTTTGCCTTCTTTATCGAAGTTAACGATTACCAGGGCTTTAAGAGCTTTTTCATCCTTAGGATTCTTTATATAATTTATATAAATTGCGCTCTTTCCATCATCGCGGTTTTTGATTTCAACTTCTGGCATCGGATAACTGTCTTCCCAGACGGGCTTATAAGTGTTTTCTGCGCTGAGTTTGAGAAGACTCATGTCTCTGTATCCGCCTGAACCACCTCCGTCCATTTGAACAAGATATTCGGTATTGCCGTCATTGTCGAAATCCTTTGAGTAAACGTTTTCTATACGTCTACCTTCAGATTCGAAAATAGACTGCTCCTTGGCATCTTTCGTGATGATAAGGCTGTCCATACTGCCTAGCATACCTGGGGTATAGCTGTGGTTTACGAAAACGCCTTCAACAATCTGGCGTCTTTCTGTCTGGGCAGGTGCGCTTTCCTGAGCGAAAGCGGCTGTTGATACTGACAAACCAAGTAATATAGCTGCAACAATACTTATTGATTTTTTCATTTTCTAATCCTTACAGGCAGAGACCCTGAGCGCTAGAATAGAGGAGGTCACAGTAAGAATCAACTGTGTATCCGCCATAGAGGAAGTGATTCTGGACATACTGACGTTCGTCGCTTGTTAATTCAAGACCAACGCACATTTTAAACTTGATACCATAACTGGCAACTTCACCAGAACCCATAGCCTTACAATCTTCCCAGGTTCCCTGAACGCGCTTAGACCACGGACCTGCATTGTAACCGCAAGCTGCGAGAATCATCTTGTCTACGCCTGTCTTTTTGCCAACGTAGGTGCTAGTGAAAATCTGCTTGAACAGCTTTACGCTGCCTTCAAGATTCTGCTTTGGATCTGTGCCGTCAACGCCAAGTCCCTGAGCAGTTGCTGGCATAAGCTGGCAGAAGCCTTGAGCGCCACAGCAGCTGGTTACTAAAGAACCATCAGCTTTTCTGTGAGTGCCGTTACTTTCGATGTGGAGAATGGCCTTCATGAACATTTCAACACTGATAGTCTGGCCATATTTATTGTTGATGACTGGCATTTCCCAATCGCCATAGGTATCGATGGCGCCATTGAACCATGATTGGAACTGTGGTGATTTGGTATTTATGCATGAACCTGTTGGAGCGCTCTGAGTTTTGAGGGCTGGAGCGCCAGTAGCATCATTAACAGCTCTCTTTGGAGCTTTTCCGGAGGCAACTCTTGTCTTGTCGTCTGCGGAAGCTGAAGCGCTTGGAGGATTGGCTGTAGTGCTGCCAACAGAAGTGCTTGAAGAGCTTGATGAACTGGTGTTGTTTGAAGCGACAGTAACTGCTGCTGCGCTGTCTGCATCAGGAATAGTTAATACCCAGCCTGCATAAATGAGATTCGGGTTGGAAAGCAAAGAAGGATATCTGTCTTTGTTAGCTTCAACAAGGAGAGGCCATTTGCTGGAATCGCCGTTGTAGAACTTGGCTGCTATTTTCATAAGATAGTCGCCGTCAACTACAGTGTATTCAACAGTCTTTGTAGAAGCTTCTTCTTTTTCTTTTTCAGTTGAAGTAGCTGTTTCAGTAGATGTATTGGTAGCTGTATCTTCAGTAGTATCTACTGTAGCGCTTGTAGTGGCAGTAGCTTCTTCATCTGCACTGGTAGATGTTGATACCGAAATAGTAGTATCATCAAACGGGTTATTTTCAGCTAAGCAGAGAGAGGTTGCCAATACTAAGCAAAGTCCCATGCCTGCGAGTTTCTTATTCATTTTGCCCTCCAAGTTTTTACTTATGTACATTATACTGCACTGCCCCTAAAAAGTTTAATTATTTTGTTTTAAGAGCAGAAAATGTGTTTTTTTACAGTGTAATGATTGATTTTTTGTAGGGAAAAGTTTATTTGCCGTCTGCTATAGAAGCGGAAACAGCACGTTCACTGGCCCAGTTCTTGATGAACTTGATCTGTTCGGCCATTGTTCTTGAAAGTGGAACTGTACCGCGGATGATTGTATACAGGTCATCCTGAGTCATTGATTCACCGCGACTGAAGGCTTCAATCATTGCTGCTTCAACTGCTGATTCAATTTCCGCGCCGTTCCAGAATTCTGTAGCAACACTTAATAGTGGCAGGTCAAACTTAGAAAGGTCATTCTTTCTCTTTGCAAGATGAACCTTGAAAATATGTTCTCTTTCTGAGTCATTGGGAAGGTCTATGAAGAAAACCTGGTCGAAGCGGCCTTTTCTTATGATTTCTGCAGGAAGAAGGTCGATACGGTTTGCTGTAGCTGCAACAAATACGTCAGAAGATTTTTCCTGCATCCAGGTAAGGAATGCTGAGAAAATGTGTGAACCGGTGCTACCGTCTTTTGCTGTACTGCTGCTTATGCCGCCTTCAATTTCGTCTATCCAGAGGATGGCAGGTGCAACTGCTTCGATATTTTTTATGGCTCTGAAAAAGGTTCCTTCAGGGGTACCGTAGGCACCAGAATAAACCTTGTTCATGTCCAGACGGAATAACGGCAGGTTCCAAAGGGCGCTGATAGCTTTAACAGAAAGTGATTTCCCACAACCGGAAATACCCATCATAAGAAGCCCTCTCGGTGGTCTGAGACCTGCCGCAGCGGCTTCAGGAGTGAATAGCTTTCTGCGCTTTACAAGCCATTCCTTAAGATTTTCAAGCCCACCAACATCGTCGATTGTTTCGGAGCCTCTGACATACTCAAGAACGCCGTCTTTCTTAGCCAACTGTTCCTTTTCGTCGTGAAGCATATTTAGGATGCTTTTATCAATTGTTTTGCGACCGAAGCAGGCTTTATTAAGGGAGAATCTGATTTCTGCAGATGTGAAACCCTTCAGTGAAGTGTAAACCTGGTCGATGTCGTCTTCCGAAAGCTCAGAAGTGATTCCGCGCTTGGCTAAGCCAGCAAAATAATCATTTACGATAAATTTGATTTCGTTGATTTCTGGAAGCTTGTAATCAACCAGTGTAATATCTTTGTTTAATTCAACTGGCAGTGTGAACTGAGCGCCAATTAATATCAAGAATCTGTTCTGCCCTTTAAAGGAAGCATAAACGTTTTTAACTCTTCTTTGGATTTCAGAATCATTCAGGCTTTCAGACAGGTCCTTGAAAATAAAGAAACCTGGCTTGTCGGCCTTCTGTATTTGTTCTAAGGCTTCAACAGCATTTAAATGCTGTGAGCTGCCGGTCTGCATATCTGTCAGTCCATGCTGCAAATCCCAGATATTCAGTATGCCATTGGCTTTAAATGCTGAATTAAAAAATGCTGACAGCGTTGAAACGGTAGAATCTTCTTCCCAGGTTTCAATGGCTAATACAGGGTAACCTCCGGAAAGAACGTCCTTTAAGGCTTTGATTGATGCTTGTCTGATTGATGAGGTCTGTGGCTGTGTCATTTTAACGGTGCAATGGCTTTAATAAGCTTATCGAGGGTAATGTTCAAAATAACACTGTTCTGCTTTTCCTGTGCAAGACAGGTTTCTCTATAAAAGCTTGCTTCGAACAGGTCTCTTGTTCCTGCTTCAGAAGATGCATATTTTGAAATATGAATGTTCTGTTTTTCGACTTTATCCTGTAACTTTGTTAAATTCTGCAATTCTTCTAGCATCGTATCTAACCTTTTCTGTGATTTGTATATTAAATTATAACCGAAAAAGGCAGTTTGTAAATAGCAATGATTTTACATTACTATATTTTATGTGAAAATCTCTAAAAACCGCATCATTACGGCTAAAATCAAATTCTTCTTGCTAATTTCAGGTGGTTAAATATATTCGAAATCAGGAGATTCCTATGAATAAAAATCGTCTGAAATGTGCCGCTGAAAGCATTCTTCAGTCTGTTGCAGAACAGTCTGATAAGGCTATTCAGCACTTTGACAGTAGTCCACTTCCAGACAAGGATGTTCTATATGACCTGATTCAGGATATCTTCGTAGTGCTATTCCCAGGCTATTTTGGCCGTTCGGGAATGTCCTTTGATTCTATTGAGATGCGTATTAGCTATCGAGTCGCTAAGATTTATGAGGTTTTAAAGCCTCAGATTTATAGGGAATTGATACACGGCTGTCGCAAGGATCCTAAGAACTGTAGCATTTGTGAAGAAGCATCAGAACAGCTTGTATTTGATTTCCTTGAGACCATTCCGACAATCCGTGACTGGTTGGATATGGATGTGGAGGCTGCCTTTAAAAACGACCCGGCAGCGGGAAACTTCGATGAAATCATTTTCAGTTATCCTGGACTGGAGGCTATTGCGGTACATCGTGTAGCGCATTTCTTCTATCAGAATGGTTTGAGGCTTATACCAAGAATCCTTTCTGAATGGGCTCACTCTCGAACCGGGGTCGATATACACCCTGGGGCTGTAATTGGGCAAAGCTTCTTTATAGACCATGGAACAGGTGTGGTTGTCGGTGAAACAACGATAATCGGCGATAACGTTACGATTTATCAGGGGGTAACCCTTGGGGCTCTCAATTTCCCGAAAGATAAGGAAGGTAAAGTAATACGTAACGCTAAGCGTCATCCGACAATATGCAGTTCTACGGTAATATATGCCGGTGCTACAATTCTTGGCGGTGAAACCATTATCGGTGAACATTCGGTAATTGGTGGTAACGTCTGGCTGACGGAATCTGTGCCACCAGATTCAAGAGTTGTCATCAGTGATACAGGTTTGAAGATTACTCCGCGTGGTAGACCTAAAAATGCTGTGGCCATGCGTGGGCAACAATAATTTGTAATAATGGTTAAGTAAATCGGGCAAACTTCCGATACACGTCGGGTAAGATTCTGTATCAGGGAGTTTGCTTTGAAACGAAAAATGCCTAAATGGATGTTCGCAGCAGTGCTTGTATCCTTGGGTTGCACTTCTGTTGGCTGCCGTCGTGGTCCAGCCAACGAACCACCTAAGTATTATAAGCGCGAAATCGCCCGTATGCAGAAGGAGGAAGCTAAAAAGGCTGCAGAAAAAGCAGAGAGGGAAAGAGGCTACATGCCGGATCGTTATCCTTGGCGTGGAACCCGTGAAGACCAGCATCTTCAATGTATTCCTTGCAGGCTTGCCATTAGCGAAAAATCGTTATCCGCACGAATTGAATACTTGACCGAAGTAGTTCACGGAAAAAAGAAGTGCCGTATAAAATTTAGAGATTGAATATGTTTAAGGCCGTAGGAAAACTAAAAGCTTTATTTATCATGCTTTTGGCGGTAGTAATGCTATCGTCTGGTTTTTCTATGGTTTTTGCTGCGAAAGCAGCACCAAAGGCTGCTAAGGCCGCTCCAAAGAATGAAAAGAATGAAAGTAAGCCACCTGTTGATGATTTTGTAATTGCTGACAAAGAAGGCGATACAGCTAGCGCTGCCGCTGCTGTTGGCGATGCTCAGGGTAAGGTTGTAGAACCTATGAAGGCTGAAGATGGCGATATGCCTATTGCAGCCGACGATGAGGCTGGGGCAGACGGTGATGCTGCTAATGCTGAAGATGGCGCCGAAGGCGAAGAAATTGCTGAAGGCGAAGAAGGCGAGGAAGGCGAGGAAGAGGAAGAACACGAGCCTACAGAAGAAGAATTAGCTGCTCAGCAAGCCGCCGAAAATGCTCGTTTAGAAAAGATACGCAAGCAGGCAGAAGCTCTTGAAGAAGAAGTCAGAAAGATTGGTAACAATAGAGTAAAAATCATTGAGCTTCTGTATGAAGATAAGAATCAGGATGCTCTTTATGAAAGTGCTTTCCTGCTTGAAAGACTGGTTGAATCTCTTCTTGAGGAAAAGAACCCAAAATATAACGAAATATCAAAATACGGCAAAGCTCTTTGCAGCATTGATAGAAACAGTTCTTTAGGTTTTTATGCTCAAGGCGTAGCAGAAATTTATGCCAAAAAGCCTGTTTATAAAAAGGCATTGGATTTGTTTGCAAAAGCTAAGAATGCTAAGAAGCCTTATAAAGATGCCTCTTCTGCATATACGTCATGTCTGATTAAATGCTATGGCATCTATGTAATAATAGGCGTAGTGCTAGTAATCGGTGTAGTTGTTGTTGTAATAATAATTAAGAAAAAGAAGAAAAATGTACCAGCAGAAAACGAAGCAACCGAAGGTGATTTTGATCCATTAGCCAGTTCTAATCTGCAGAAGCTTCTTGATGAAGGTCCAGATGGTAAACCTGAAGGCGAAAAGGACGGAAAAACAGAAGATAAAGCTGCTCCTCCGGCTGATGCAGCAGCTCCTGCAGCAAATGCGCAACCAGCGGCTCCTAATGCCCAGCAACCTATTCCAGGTGCCGGCCCTGAACCAGCAGGTGCTTTTAATCCATTTGCCAGAAATGCAGCTCCCGCTGCTCCTGCAGCACCAGCCGCTTCTACTGCACAGCCTGCTGCTGCGAACGGCCAACCAGCTGCTCCAGTAGCTCCAACTGCTCCTGCTACAGAAACAGTAGAACAGAGTGCCGGTGCACCAACCAAGAAGGTGGTTCGTGTTGTTAAAAAAGTACGCGTCAGAAGAGATGCTGACGGCAATTCTTATGTGGTAGACGGTCCACAGGGTGGCCCAAGCTATCAGACCAGTGCTCAAATGGAAGCTGAGCTTGAAGGTATCCGTGGCATGTCCAGGATGGGCTCTAAGCCTTTACCTCCTGTTGATACTCAGCTTGATATCCTTTGGGGTAATCTTAGCCGTAAGGCTATGCAGGGCCATATCGGCCTCATGGCTAGAAAAAGCGATAGCTTGTCAACAGCTCTCGGTCCTACAACCGCTTCAGGTGCAGGTACTACTACCAGTTTCTATGGTGGTGACAATAAGATTACTGACATCCGCTTTGGCGATGTTTCTATAGATCTTTCTGAAGAAGCTATGAAGGATGATCTCATCGGAAAGCTTAAGATGCTGGCTATTACCGATACTGAGCTCCGAGAACTTTTTGCAATGAAGAATCCGGCTCATATTCCTCATCTCATAGAATATGTCATGACTAAGCCTGAGCCAATGAGACTTGCTTTTGTTGCAAAGGAACTTGGTAACTACGGTGACCCGGCTGTTGTTGATACTCTTGCCAGTCTTCTTTATCATGAGGACGAAAGAGTTGTTCTTGCTGCAATCCAGGGCTTGGAAGCTACCAAGTCTCCCGCCGCGGTTGTTCCTTTGTGTCCGTTCCTGAGAGATGAAGTTCCTCTGTTCGCACAGGCTGCTAGAACAGCATTGAGTAAATTCGGCGCTGTGAAAATTATGCAGGCTTTGAAGGATTTGCCGAACTTTACTGATATTAAGCTTAAGGAAGCTGGTATATTTGTTCTTTCCAGAATGAAGGGTGACCCGGTTGAAAAGATACTTAAGACTCTTTTGAATGACGAGTCTTCAAGCGTAAGAATTCAAGTAATTCTTGCCATGTCATTCCAGAAGAACCCAGCTTATATTGATCCTTTGCGCGAATTCTACCGCATTGCCAATGAAACCGAAAAATCCATGACCCGCAAGGCCATAGTCTACTTAAACGGCTTCAACAAATAAGCCTATTCCGCGAAGCGTATTAAAAATATAGCTCATTCATTCTCTTATATCCTGTTCTGTATCGTCAGAACACTGATATCTTCACGCCACGGAACATTGATGGTTGAATCATTCACTTTGTTGAGTATGGCTTCTGCCAGATTCTTGTTTTCGCTGTTTATAGCCTGTGAAACAAGGTCCATAAATGCGTCTTTTCCTAATTCTTCACCGGTCTTGTTGGTTGCGTCTGTTGCGCCATGTGAATAAAGAACCAAAACCTTGCGCTTCAGTGAAATTTCATGCTTTGCAAATTTGGTATTCGCATTGATGCCTAATGACGTTGAAGGCAGGCTGACAAATTCCTTCTCGCCGCTTTTTGGATTTACGGTTATTGGATAGGTTTGACCTGCATTTGTGCAGATTATACTGTCATTGGTAGGATCAAGTATGCCTATGAAGCAGTTTATTACATGATTATCATCTGTATATGGCTGGAAAATTGCATTCAGCTTTGCCATTACAAATTCTGGTGATTTGGGGAATGCTGACATTAATGTGATGAATGAGGTTTTCATCATTGCCATCAAATGTGCAGAAATAACGTCGTTGCCGGTTATTTTGGCTGTGATTATGGCAAAATTGCCTTGCTTAAGCTGTATGTAGTCATAGAAATCGCTTGCTACAACCTTTGAATTCAAATGAGAAGCATAGATTAAATAGCTGCCACATCTGAATTCCTTTTCCGGGAAAAGGAAGTTATCAAGCTTAGAGCTGATATCAAGTTCCTTCAGCGATACAGCAGTTTTATTGAATGCATCTGCCATTACACCAAATTCATTACTTGAACGAACCTTTATTTGGCAGTCGTAGTTCTTGCCGGCTATTGATTTAACACCGTTTATGATGTCTGTGATAGGCAATACAAGTGTGCGTGTCATCAGGCGGGCCAGAGCAAGCCCCATAACCATGATTACTATGAAAAGAATGACTACGGTATTTACCTGTTTTTTGTAGATTTCTTCTATTTTGCTTTCCGGGAAAATCTGGAGAAGCAGGTATTGCTTGAGATAAGAGCCTCTAAGCACG
>JAZUDR010000167.1:0-9484 GCA_045639725.1 Candidatus Avigastranaerophilus sp.
TCGAATTTCTTTAATACTATAGCCTATTATACAAAAATAGAAGAAGTATCATATATTTCTTCTACTGTTACTATGGTAGTTCTATTTACTGGTCTACTGATAATATTATTCAGTGATTTCAAAGAAAAATGGAAAACTCCAGCAGTAGCGTGCTCTCTAATGATTTCTATTCCTAGTTTTAGCTTTATCTATGCAATGATTTTTATTGCAATCCCGTTAATAATATTCTTAGATGAAGAAAACACTAGCCACAATAAATTATTCTTAACTCTATTTCTGTTAATGCTGCTGCCTATTTCCGCTCATTTTACAGGCTATATTGAATCAATAGCCTTATTTTCTTTGATGATTATCTTATGGTGTGAAGGCTTAACGTCTATCTGGCAAAAGGCAAAACAAAAATTGTTAAGCTTAACCTTGGGAAAAGAATCTTAATAAGCTTTGTTATCTTCTAATTCTTCCTGAGCCATCGCCAGTTACCAGACGATTGATTTCGCTTAATGAAACAAGGTTGAAATCACCTTCTATGGAATGCTTTAGAGCAGAAGCAGCTACTGCGAATTCTATAGCTTCCTGATTACTTTTTCCTGTCAGGAAAGAATAGATTAAACCAGCACCAAAACTGTCGCCACCACCTACACGATCAACAATACTTAAATTATATTGATTAGAAATGTATGAACCTTCTTTATCACACAGCAAACCAGACCATTTATTTTCAGAAGCAGAAATAGATTCTCTTAAAGTAAAAGCAATCTTTTTAAAATCAAAAATTTCAAAAAGCTGTGCAGCAACTGATTTATAGCCTTCTACAGATAGTTTACCACTATATATATCTGTGTCCTTTGCTTCTATTCCAAAGACAGTTTTTACATCTTCTTCGTTTGCAATGCAAACATCTACATATTTACAAAGCTCTGTCATTACAGTCTTTGCCTTTTCGGAAGACCATAATTTACTTCTGAAATTCAAATCACAAGAAATCGTTATGCCTTTCTTTTTTGCTTTTTCACAAGCTTCTTTACAAATTTCGGCTACATTATTACCTAATGCCGGTGTAATACCAGTAAAGTGAAACCACTCGGCTCCATCAAATATCTTATCCCAGTCAAAGTCTTGACTGACAGATTCCTGAATGGCAGAATGTGCACGGTCGTAAATACAAACACTGCCACGCTGACTTGCACCTTTTTCCATATAATAGATACCTAGTCTGTCACCACCTCTGCTAATCAAAGAAGTATCAACACCATGATATCTTAATTCTTTTAATGCAGCTTCACCAATGGCATTATTAGGCAATTTTGTAACAAAAGCACTATTAATACCCAAATAGGCTAAAGAAACAGCAACATTTGATTCCGCACCACCAAAAGTAGCGCATAGTCTGTCATTCTGAAAAAGACGATTAAAGCCTTCTGGAGAAAGACGTAACATAATTTCACCAAATGTAATAACGCGTGACATAAATTATTCCTCAAAATTTGTAAATTGTAGGAGTTAAAAATTCAATTTTAATTTTCTTTGAAATGCTAATCAATTCATCACTAATCAGCTTATTCCTGATTTCTGATTCTTTAGAAAAATCATATTCAAGATTCTGATCCAGATAGTTAATACCTTCGTAATTAGAATAACCATCCATGCCAGCAATAGAAACTTCTTTTATACCAATGCTCATCAGTAATTTCAAAAGCATTATACCAGAATTATCTATTATTTCCGGGTATTGAGATGCATAGCTTGAAAAGTTCACAATATAATCAGTATCCATACATCCCATATTAGAAGTAGTTATACAAGCCGCTTTTGTCTTACCTTGAATCTTAGAGAAACGCCGCATATTGCTGCTGAAAATATACTGAGGCTCAAACTCATTGGCAGCAAAATTTGCTGCTATTGTAACAGTATCTGGCTTATGTATAACATTTTTTATTTTTTCAGCAAACCTTGAAAGACTATTTCCTGGGGCAAGAATCACAATGTTCTTAAATGCTAATTCTTTGCTAAGTTTTGATATGGCAGAACTATCATCAATATTCTTTTCTTGATATTGTCTATAGTAATATTGTGGTTTTTCTTTACTAAATACCAGTTTATCCCTTGGGGAAATACCTTGCAAAAGATCATTAAATGCCTTTACATTTAATGTATCCTTTTCTGCCAAATATATAGCATAATTTGGATGACAACCTAAGGTAGCTGATAAATATAGTGGTAATGAATATCCCCAGAATTTTGTTTTATAAAATTCCATTAAATATTCATCCATTATTTCCAGCATGGGTTCAATCTTGTAGTTAGTATTGTAGTTTTCATTCATGTATTCAGCAAATAACTCAAGATTAAGATTACCAGCACCACGTCCCATACCAAAAATACAAGCATCAATACAAATATCACGTTTTAAATTCATTTCCACCAGAGCTTCTGCATTACCAAAAGCTTGTTGCAAATTATTATGAGCGTGATAACAAAGCATAATTTCTTTTGAAAGGTTATTATCTGCCAAATATACCATTCTAAGAAACTGCTTTCGTTTAATCATGCCAAAGGTATCAACAATAGTTACACCATCTGGCTTAAGAACATTAAATTTTTCAATACCTTCAATAAATTCTTTATCGCTATACTGATCAGTGCCAACAAAATTAACGAAAAGCCTATAACCCTGCTGCTTTATATAAGAGCAATAATCATAAGCTTCTTCGATTTTATCTTTTTTGAAGATTACTCTAATACCATCAATAGAAGTTTTATTCCTTGGCTGAATGCAAGATTTGCCAACTGGCGCGCTCATATCCAACATACCAACATATAGCATTGAAGATGATTTTTGAGAAATCACATTTGTGAAACTATTGGTGTCAGGAAATACCGATTTATGTGGGTTATAAGTCTTTCCTTTAATAAAACCTACTTCCAGCATTTCGATATTTGTATCGGCTATTTTTTTTACAAAGCCCTTTATTGCTTCTTCACCGAAACACCAATCATTTATATAACCGCCATCTCTGAGAGTGCAGTCCAGCAAATAAATTTTACCCATAAAAACCTTCGAACCTTATTGATACTTACACTTATTCTTCTTCCATTAATGGAATAAACATGTTCTTCTTTAATTCTTCTCTTGGTAGGAAAGGAGCTAAATCTTCCAATGGCGGACTTACAAGAGTACCATCATCAAGACGCTTTGTGCTGCTCTTTGGTTCCCAAATCTGTTTTGTATCTGTGAATATTTCGCAGAAAACAGGACCATCTATTTTCAACACCTTATCTACAACATCTTTCATTTCTTTGTTGCTATGAGCGCTAAAATATTTATAACCGAACGCTTTAGCCAGTTTTTCAAATTCAGGAAAGGACAAATCACCAGATTCAGGACCTATACCAACCTTACAATGATTACTAAACAAATTAGTCTGAGTTAATCTAATAGAATGATAACCATTGTTATTTATCAAGAATATCTTTATTGGCAAATTATTTGTGAGAATAGTCTGTAATTCCTGAAGATTCATCATAATACTACCATCTCCTTCAAGACATATAGTATTACGTCTACCACCGCCAATACATGTACCAATAGCGGCTGGTAAGCCATAACCCATACTAGCAATAGCACTATTATTAGCCATTCTACTGCCCTTTTGGATTACATAGCACTGATTGCCTGCAACACAACAAGCGCCATTAGATACTGCAGTAAGACTATTTTCTGGCAATCTACTGCTCAAATATCTAATAAAAGCATATACGTTTGCTGTTGTTCCATTTTCTTCCCAATGTCTTGGCAAAACTGCTGGATATTCTTTTTTCCATCTTTGGCAAGCTTCTAACCAAACTTTTTCACAATCTAATTTCTTTGTGAGTTTTGCATCCAGTTTTGTTAAGAACTCTTTTGCATCAGCCCATACAGGCATTTCAACATGCAATGTTGGTTTCTTTAATTCTGCTTTATCAATATCAACCATTATTACTTCAGCAGCTCTAGCCCAAGTTTTCCAATTATAGCCAACCTGACGGATAGAAATTCTTGTTCCAACGGCCAATATCAAATCAGCATTCTGTATAGCCCAGTTTCCTGGTCTATCACCCATATTGCCAGCACGTCCACAATACAATTGATGTTCATCTTCTATCAAATCAACAGCATTCCAATATGTAACAATCGGGATATTCAGTTTTTCGATTACAGAACGGAATTTTTCGTAACCACCAGATAATCTGATACCATAACCAGCATGTAATACTGGTCTTTTGGCTTTTTTGATTTTTTCAATAATTATATCTATGGTTTCATCAGATACTTCAGGTGGTAGTTTTGTATCGTCGTCCTTTGGATTATAACCCTTCAAGTTATCAGTTTCTATGTAACAACCCTGAAAATTTACAGGTACATCAATCCAAACAGGCCCAGGTCTACCAGTTGTAGCTAAATGCCAGGCTTTTTCCAACGCAAAGCGAATCTGATTTGGATCCTCAATCATAGTCGCATACTTGGTCATTGGTTCTACAGATTTGACAATGTCATATTCCTGGTCACCCAACGCTCTAAGTGGTGTTTCAGTAAACTGTAAAGCATATCTTGCTGTTGTGTCATATCTTACCTGTCCGCTTATAATAAACATAGGTATAGAATCAAGCCAGCCACAAGCAACACCCGTTATAGCATTAGTACCACCAGGGCCAGTTGTAACACAAACTGCAGCTATTTTGTTTTCCAAGCGTGCATATGCTTCTGCAGCAATAGAACAAGCCTGGTCATGATGATTATATGTAACCTTCAAACCTTCCTTATGACCCAATGCATCGTTCAAATGCATTGCACCACCACCAACAACACTAAAGCAATCAGTAACCCCATGGGCAACCAGAAAATCTGCAATATAATCTGCTAATCTAATTTTCATCTTTTTACAGCCTCATGAATTACTTTTGCCATGTAATCGATTATTTCGTCGGTCATACCAGGATATACGCCTACCCAAAAGGAATTGTTCATTACGAAATCAGTTACTTTGAGGTCACCAACAACACGGTATGCATCTGTTCCACGAATCTGGTTGAAACAAGGATGTTTAATCAGGTTTCCGCTGAATAACAATCTTGTCTGAACATTCTTGGATTCGATGAAACGTGTAATATTATTTCTGTTTAAACCGCTTTCCGGTTTTACAGAAATCAGGAAACCGAACCAGGATGGTCTGCTGTTCTCTGCTGGTTCTGGCAACAGCAGTTTATCCTGTAGATCTTCCAAAGCAGCATGTAAACGTTCCCAGTTGTGTCTGCGGCGTTCAATGAAGCCTGGGAATTTCTTTAACTGTTCACAGCCAATAGCAGCCTGCATATCTGTTACTTTCAGGTTATAGCCAAAATGACTGTAAACATATTTATGATCATAGCCTTTTGGCAGTTCACCGAACTGACCGTCGAAACGATGACCACAGAAGTTATCGCGACCTGATGGGCAAATGCATTCTCTTCCCCAGTCTCTGTAGGAAAGAATCATTTTGTTTAAAAGACCGTTGTTGGTGTAGACGCACCCGCCTTCGCCCATTGTCATATGGTGCGGAGGATAGAAACTTGAAGTGCCTATATCACCCCAGGTTCCAGAGAAACGTGTTTCACCGTCTATTGTATATTGGGTTCCTAAGGCATCACAGTTATCTTCTACAAGCCATAGATTGTGCTTATCGCAGAACGCTTTTACTTCTTTCAGATTGAATGGATTCCCCAAAGTATGAGCAATCATAACAGCTTTGGTTTTTTCGCTTAATGCTGCTTCCAACTGCGTTACGTCAATGTTGTATTGTGGTATTGTCACATCAACGAAAACCGGAACGGCACCATATTGTATTGCTGGTGTTACTGTTGTCGGAAAGCCACAAGCGACAGTTATTATTTCATCGCCTCTTTTTATTTGCCTTTCCCCTAATTCCGGCGCAGTCAACGCCATAAATGCTATCAGGTTAGCAGAAGAACCACTATTCACCAAATGGGCATATTTCACTCCTATCCATTTTGCAAAATTCTTTTCAAATTCTTCAGCAAAACGACCAGTGGTCAACCAGAAATCAAGTGTCGCATCGGTCAGTGCGCACATTTCCTTTTCGTCGAATACTCTAGACGCATAAGCAACACGGTCACCTTCTTTAAATGGTTCCTTCTTTGCCTTAAAATCATTATAGTATTCAGCAACCAGTGATTTAATCTGTTCTCTAGCTTCTGCTTCATTTTTCCAATTAGCCATTATTCAACCTCTGAGATGAATTCTTCAATTTGCTTGTCCATACAAGCTCTTACGTCTTTTCCTGCAAAATAGCACTTTGTCCATTCTACCACTTTTTCTACAGCTTTGCCTAAATTCCAGCGAGGTTTCCAGCCAAAGGTGGTTTTAAGTTTTGAGCAGTCCAGCTTAAGGAAATTCGCTTCGTGTGGAGCGTTCTTTTCGCTTCTGTCTTCCCATTTCATGCCATCCTGCCATTTTTTAACGAACAGGTCTACTAATGCTCCGGTCTGAAAGCAATCGCAATCATCTGGACCAACGTTGTAGGAATCTGCAAATGCTTTGTCTTCATACTGCTTTTTAGCAATCATCAAGTAAGCCATAACCGGTTCCAGAACATGCTGGTATGGTCTTGTGGAATATGGATTTCTAACAATCATTGTTTCGTGTTTTTTGGCAGCCCTGATACAGTCTGGTATGATTCTATCTGCAGCAAAATCCCCACCACCGATTACATTGCCAGCTCTGGCGGTTGAAATGGCAATTTCTTTATCAGCAAAGAAGGATTTTTTATAGCTACTTGTTACCAATTCAGAACAGGATTTTGAATTTGAATAAGGGTCGAAACCGTTCAGAGGCTCATTTTCTCTGTAACCCCAGCACCATTCGTGGTTTTCATAAACTTTGTCTGTTGTTACATTCAAGAAAGATTTTACACTATTCGAAAGTCTGATACATTCTAATAAGTTCAAAGTTCCCATTACGTTTGTTTCATAGGTATAGCGTGGATTTTTATAGCTTTCCCTGACTATGGGCTGAGCAGCCAAATGGATAACTATTTCTGGCTGAACTTCATCAAAAGCTGCTTTTAATTCTTCAAAGCTTCTGATATCACCAAATACTGTTTTTACATCATTACCAATGTTTGCGATTTCAAACAATGATTCCTTTTCCGGTCTCAGCGAAAAACCAGTTACCTTAGCCCCTGCATTAGCAAGAACCTTGCACATCCATGAGCCTTTAAAGCCTGTATGACCTGTTACAAAAACCTTTTTACCCTTATAGAATTCTAGCATTACCAAACCTTCCAAGGAGCTTTGTTGTTTTCCCATAAATCTTCAAGCAACTGTTTGTCTCTTAGAGTATCCATACACTGCCAGAAACCGTCATGCTTGTATGCCATAAGTTGTCCTTCCTTGGCTAGGGTTTCCAAGGGTTCTTTTTCAAAAACAGTCTTGTCATTCTTTAAATAATCAAATATTTTAGAATTCAATACCATAAAACCTGCATTAATAAAACTGCCATCCATGTTATTCTTTTCTCTGAAGGCAGTAATAGACTTGTCATCTGGGCCGAAATCCAGGCAGCCAAATCTCTGTCCAACATTAACAGCAGATATTGTTGCTATTTTTCCATGTTCTTTATGGTATTTAACAAGAGCATCAAAGTTTATGTTGCACACACCATCGCCATAGGTAAGCATGAAAGTTTCTTTGCCAACATACTTCTGAATACGTTTTACGCGACCACCTGTCATTGTATTAAGACCAGTATCTACAATTGTAACTTTCCATGGTTCTGCAACAGAATGGTTGATTCCACACTGGTAACCCTTGGTAAAGTCAAAAGTAATATCGCTCTGATGAAGATAGTAATTAGCAAAGTATTCTTTAATCATCTGCTGCTTGTAACCACCACAGATAATAAATTCGTTAAAGCCATAAGCAGAATAGCTTTTCATTATATGCCACAAAATAGGTTTATCACCTATTTCTACCATAGGCTTTGGTTTGAGATGACTTTCCTCACTAATTCTAGTTCCGAACCCGCCAGCCAAAATGACGACTTTCATTTTTGATATCCTTAAACTATAACTTTGTGCTAATTAATAAGAATTCGTTTTACTGTCTATAAACACATAATCTAAAAACAGTAAGACAGAAATCAGATTTTACATCGACCTGTACATAAAAAAACTTTACAAAAAAACAATTTATTGAAATACATAAAAAAAGTATTATTGTCTGGATAAAAGAATACTATCTTATGAGCTAGATGCATTTCTAATGCATAATTATAGAAATTCAGCACAAGAAAGGACCTGCGTCTAGATAGTTTATTTATAGCAGAACATCATATATTGTGTATCAAGGAACATTGCTTGCAGCGGCCTTCACTAGGTTGTTGGCGGGTAAGCACCTTATAAAATGCCACTATGTAAGTGGTAGCTTTTCTTGATTTTTATCAGAATAAGGGCAGTTTTCTTGTCAACATTTGGACTGCTTAGACAGGAATTATTGAGATGCTTCTTGTGTGGAATTTATATTGTCTTCAAAGATTTGAAGTAGGTAATCTGCACCTTCTGCCCAAAGACGTGTTTCGTAATTGAATAATTCAGAATATAAACTAGATATCTAGTGCTATTAAAAACATTGGCTGATAATCAGTGCCGATAGTCGGTAGCCGCTGTTCTCTCGGCCAAAAGCCAAGAGCCAAAAGCCTATTGCAACATACCTTATACTTTCTTTGTATTGAATAACGCCCTGCTTCTAGCTTCAAGCTTCCTGCTTCTAGCTTCAAGCTTCAAGCTTTCTGCTTCCTGCTCTCTCAGCTGAAACCTCCCCTACCCCTCCTTAAAAGGAGGGTTATGCCACAGCTGCCGCCAAGAGCCAAAAGCCAAAAGCCTATTGTAACATACCTTATACTTTCTTGGTATTGAATAATGCCCTGCTTCTAGCTTCAAGCTTCCTGCTTCCTGCTTCCTGCTTCCTGCTCTCTCAGCTGAAACCTCCCCTACCCCTCCTTAAAAGGAGGGTTATGCCACAGCTGCCGCCAAGAGCCAATAGCCAAAAGCCAAAAGCCAAAAATCTTTCAATAATTTTAATCTTCTTTATAGTCTTTGACTTCAAAATTTGCCATTTCTTCAGAAGTTAAAGGTCTTCCAAGACGCTTAGACATAAGAATAGCCTCTCTAAGATGGTATATTTTAGGCTCCGATGTTGGAACAACATAAACACCGTCTGTAACAACACTATCTAAATCCACGTAATTTTTTTCTTGAGACATTTCTTTTGGTATTATTATCATGTTATTCCTCCTTAAAATACTGTTTTATCAATTTTAGAGAGTTATAAGAATCTATATACATTGATTGATTTTCTATAAGCTTAGCTCCAAGTGTTTTTTTGTAGTGGTCAATTAGGTTAGTCTTTGCTACAATCCTAGCCAATTCCCTACTTTTAACTGATTGTCCAT
>JAZUDR010000168.1:0-2977 GCA_045639725.1 Candidatus Avigastranaerophilus sp.
GTTAGTTTGTATTTTGGCAATTTGATAGTTTTTAGACAGCCTCTACGAAAGGGGGTTGATATCAAAAAGACGGTTAGAGGTGGGACCGTTTTTTTATTTAACGAATTGCTTTATTCAGCTTTTTCCCAAGTGTTAACCTTGTCGGTAATTGTCTTGAGAAGTTCTTCTGACTTCTTTGCGCTTGTGCTTTCAACAGTCAGGTTAACAAAAGGCTTGTCAGAATCTGGAAGAACGAGAACCCAATCGGTCTTGTTCATAAGAATCTTAACGCCGTCGATAAGCTGAGTTTCTTTATCCTTAGCAAATTCCATAGAATATCTCATAACCTTGCCCTTTGCTTCCCATGGGCATGGGAGCTTAGTGGTGCGGGTAAAAGATTCTGGAACTGAATCAACGATGTCAGAAAGCTTCTTGTCGAGTTTTGCAACTGCTTCAATAAGCTTTACAGAAGCAAAGATACCGTCGAATGCAGCCTGGAAGTTAGAGAAGATGATTCCGCCCTTTTCGTCGAGACAGATTTCATTTTCTTTATTCAAAGCAGCATCGTTAAGAGCTCTAACGCTGGTCTTGGTGCGAACAACTTTGCCTTTGCTCTTTTCAGCCATCTTTTCAAGCTGATGAGTTGCAGATACAGGAACAGCAATAGTAGCACCTGGCTTGAGATCGAAAATCATCTTAGCCCATGTAAGCATTGCCTGCTGACCTTCAATGATGCGGCCAGTGTTGTCTACCATGGTGATATTTTCAGAGCCGTTGCCCATGATAATACCGAGGTCTGCATTCAAAGACTTAACCATTGTTGGAACGTTTTCTCTGGACTGTTTGCCAGAAAGGTCCCAAATCTTGTCTTCGTCATGATAAGCATTAAGAGTGATTACATCAACGCCAAGCTTACCGAGGAAGCTGTTGAAAATGCTGTTGGCTTCGCTGAATTGGAAGTCTACAACAATCTTCATCTTCTTGCTCTTGATAATGTCGGTATCAACGTGGCGGAGCAATTCTTCGCTATAGTTTTCTGGAACGCGTGGTGGGAAGCTGATTTCACCAACTTCAATTACATTAGCGCGTCTGAAATCTTCGCGGTTGAAGAGACGTTCGATTGACTTTTTAGTGCCAGTAGCGATGTCGCGGCCTTCCTGATCGAAAATCTTTATTTCAAGATTATTTGGATTGTCATCGGCCATCTTAATATGAACGCCACCAGTGCGGTTGAAAGCATTTGGTTTGAAGCGTGCTACTGGTTCCGGAGTGCAGCGAAGATCAGATACGTTAACGCCTGCAGAAGCGATACCGCACATAATAGCACGGTTAACGATACGAGCAACCTTTGTGCAGTCACGAGAACAAATTACGGTTGAACCCTTTGGAAGGCTTGAACCATAAGCACAACCGAGTTTACAAGCCATTTCTGGAGTAATTTCGATATTAGCAAGACCAGAAATACCGAAGTCAGTGAACAGGTTCTTGTTCCACTTGTCACTATAAATGAGACTTGAAAGAACTGTTGAACCTTCTTCAACCTGTTTCTTAGGCCATATCTTGATGTTTTCACGAATAACTGCATCTCTGCCGATAAAACAATCTTCAGCAATGATAGCGCCGCTGGCAATCTTAGCACCGTCTTCAACAACGGTTCTGCCACCGATAACACACTTATCGATTACGGTTCTTTCACCAATCTTTACGTCAGCCCATACAGTTGCACCTTTAAGAGATGAGCCCTTACCAACAACGCAGTTGTCGCCGATTACACAGTTTTCAAGAGAACAACCGTCTTCAACAACGGTTCTGCCACCGATAACACACTTATCGATTACAGTTCTTTCACCGATCTTTACGTCAGCCCATACAGTTGCGCCGTTAAGAGCAGAGCCCTTACCAACAACACAGTTGTCACCGATTACGCAGTTTTCAAGAGAACAACCGTCTTCAATTACAACGTTATCACCAATTACAACGCCACCTTTGAATTTGGTTTTGCTCTTATTAATCTTAACATTCTTACCAACAATAACGTCTTTGCCCATACCGCCAATGCGGTCACCGCGGAGGTCAACAGTAACATTACCATTGAGAACATCCTGATGAGCGTTGATGTATTCGTCAAGACTGCCTATATCCTTCCAGTAACCATCAGCAATGTAGCCGTAGAGTGGAAGCTTCTTTTCGAGCATCAGTGGGAACAGGTTCTTGCTGAAGTCGAATTCAGTCTTAGCTGGAATCAAATCAAAAATTTCTGGTTCGAGTATGTAGATACCGGTATTGATGGTGTCTGAGAATACTTCGCCCCAGCTTGGCTTTTCAAGGAAGCGGACGATTTTGCCGTCTTCAGCAGTAATAACAACACCATATTCAAGTGGGTTATCTACTTTTGTGAGAACCAAGGTTGCCATAGCTTTGTTCTTCTTGTGGAATTCAATAGCCTTAGCAAGGTCAAAATCTGTCAAAACGTCGCCTGAAATAATAATAAAAGGTTCGCCCTTTAATTTTTCTTCTGTGTTCTTAACACTACCGGCAGTACCATAGTCAGCGGCTGCCATCTGGTATTCCATATCGATGCCAAACTTCTTGCCATCACCAAAATAGTTAGTAATAACTTCTGGCTGGAAATAAAGTATAGAGCAAATGCGGTTCATATCATATTTCTTAAGCAAACCGACAATGTGTTCCATCATTGGGACATTTGCTACAGGAGCCATTGGCTTAGGGATGTTGCATGTGATAGGGCGCAAACGGGTACCAAAACCGCCTGCCATAATAACTGCTTTCATATTAATCTCCACTCATTCCATTTCCTATTACCGGCACAAAAAATCCGGTTATTTTTATATTACAAAGTATGATGGAATTTAGTCAACTACTTTTTATATTATAGGAGATTGAGTATAAAGTATGTTTCAATAGGCTTTAAGCTTTAAGCTTTAAGCTTAGAGCTTGGAGCTTGGAGCTTAGGGCTTAGAGCTCCTACCTTGTAGTT
>JAZUDR010000169.1:0-24012 GCA_045639725.1 Candidatus Avigastranaerophilus sp.
GGATAGCATGGTAATGATAAGCATTTTCTGTAATATGCTACAGATTTCGAAACATCTTCACCGTGCAGTTTATCGCGATAATACGGCAGCATTGGAACAGGAATATAATGGACCTGTGTTCCTACATCAAGCTTTACAAGCTCACCCATGAATTCTGCGCGGCTCTTGCCAAGCTTTTCGAAATCAATCAGCGCAATAGCCAGATGATATGCGTGACCTACTCGCGCATCGTCTATTACTGGGAAGCTGATATACTCACAGTCTTTTAATTCTTTACGATAATATTCTGCAATTTCGCGGCGTCTTTCAATACCGCTTTCAAGGCGTGTGAGCTGACTAACGCCCAAAGCTGCCTGCATTTCGGTCATTCTGTAGTTGAATCCTAAATCAAGCATTTCATAATACCAGGGGTTAATGTTTCCTTTGGCATCATAGGCTTCTTCAGGGCATTTGAACAAATCTGCTTCTTTAGTGATTCCGTGACTGCGATACAATCTCAGGCTCTTTTCATACTTTTCAGAATGAGTTACAATCATGCCGCCTTCACCGGTAGTAATATGCTTTACTGGGTGGAAACTGAAAACAGTCATGTCTGCTTCTTCGTATTCCCCTACTCTATAAACCTTGCCATCTGAAGCCTTCCAGGAAGCGCCAATAGCGTGGCAGGAGTCTTCAACCCATACAAAACCGAATTCTTTTTTCAGCTTTGCAAAGGCTTCCATATCGCAGACATAACCAGCCATATCGACGGTTACAACTGCTTTTACGGGCTTTCCTTCAGCCTTTGATTTTTCAAGAAGCGCGCGGCAGCTATCAACAGACATTGTGATTGAATCGTTTATATCGGCAAAAAGAACTTCGGCACCGAGGAAACGGGCACAGTTTGCGCTGGCAGCAAAGGTTATAGCAGGTGCAATGATTCGGTCGCCCTTTCCCACACCTGCAGCAATCATGGCCAGATGAAGAGCAGAGGTGCCGTTTGTGCAACATACCCCATATTTAGAGCCAACCTTTTCACAGACAGCCTTTTCAAAAGTTTCAACTGTCGGTCCCTGAGTAATGTAATAGGACCTCAAGACATTTTCTACAGCCTTAATATCGTCTTCTGTAATATTATGGTGTCCATAAGGTATAAAGCTCATTTTGTCTGCCTTTCTGCTACTGCTTCAATTCATTAAAGAATTTTTCATCTTCGATAAAATCGTCTAGTGAGGTTTTGCTGCTCTTTTTCGTTTCAAGTGAAACCTTTGCGTCATCGGGAAGCAGAGCAGCTATTTTTTTCAGGCCAATCCTGTCTTCCTTCAGATGCAAATGCGAATCATACACTGTTGCTGGGTTATCTGCGCCACTCATGTGGAACATAGTGGGCTTCAAGGTCATTAAGTCTTTGATATATTCAAAATAATCTATTTTGCAGGAATTTGCCGCACAGACTGCATGAACAATATCCAGACAGAAGCCACATCCGGCAACAGAGATTATTTCCGACAATTCCTTTTTGTTATAGCCAACACACACCTTACCTTCAAACTCAGGATGAGGAATCGCCAGATATGGCTTGTTTTCAATAACTGCTCTTGAGTCGTTCAGGTTCTTCAACTGACGTGCAGTTTCCCTGGCCATATCCTGTTCGTTCGTGCTATCTCGCAAACCACCGTGGATAACAATGTAATCAGCATTTAAAGAGTCTGCATACTGCCTGACCTCTTTAAAAACCTCTTTATTGTGGGATTCCAATTCTGGATTGGCAAGATTAAAGCCATGCATGCTATGGGGGCAATGAATGGTAAAAGGTATATCAAGCCCTTTCCAGTCATCAAGGTAGTTTAAGGTTCCTGGAACAACGTATAGTTCCAAATAAGAGTAAATACCCATTTGGAAGAGGCGCCGGGCCTCTTCCAGATAAGTATCTGCATTATTAGACCAAAGCTTTAAACCAGCCTTCAAGATAAACCTCTAAGACAATAATCAGCTGCGACCACTAAGGTCTATTACTGAATTATCGCCAATATTCATGCGCTGTGACTGGCCTGCAAGTTCAACAGCATCGCCAATCAGAGATTCTTCAAGCATAACATTGTGGAGAATAGAATTCGGGTTAATTACAGAGTTTCTGATGATTGATTCGTTTACCTTGCAGTTTTCTGCAATAGAAACGTATGGACCGATAACACTGTGCTTAACTTCTGCGGTCGGGTGTATAGAAACTGGAGGAATAATTACGCAGCCTTCAATGAAAATATGGTTGCCCTGAGCACGTTCGAGAAGATATCTGTTGGTGCTAAGCAAGGTTTCTGGTTTACCGCAGTCAAGCCATTCTTCTATTTCAGGAGCGCCAAGTTTGAGACCGTCTTTAATCATCAGCTTGAATACTTCTGGCAGATAGAATTCGCCTTTTGTGCGAAGATCATTCTTGATTGCCATATTGATGTAATCCATGAACTGACGACCGTTTTTCATGTAATACAAACCGACCTGAGCAAGCTTGCTTATTGGCTGGTCTGGCTTTTCAACCATATCAACAATGACGCCGTCCTTCATGACGTTAACGCCAAAGCGTTTGTAATCTTCGACTTCCTTAGAATAAATGAGACCGTCTAAGTCTTCACAGAGATGACCGATGCGGGTTAAGTCGGTAACGAAGAGAGTATCGTTAAAAACAACCAGAACATCGTCGCCTTCTACAATTCTTGGAGAAGCCAGTGAAACTGCATGAGCCGGGCCGAGCAATTCTGTCTGGGTTACATAGGTGCACTTCAGATCAGGATAATGTTCATCAACAAACTGCTTGATGATATGGCCGTTTTTGTCAGTAATAATAATATATTCTTCAACATTAACCTTAGCCAGACCGTCAATAACATGCTGCAAAACAGTTTTGCCAGCAACTCTTACAAGTGATTTCGGCTTTGTGAAAGTATGTGGGCGAAGTCTGGTGCCTTTCCCAGCAACAGGCAAAATAACCTTCATTGTAAATCTCCAATTAAATTTTATCGTTAATTTTTCGTATTCTAGTGTCGAATTTTGTTACAATATTGTATGATACCATTAAACGAAAAGAAATAAAATGATAAAAGTTCTAGATAAATATATATTTAAATCATTGATTGGACCGTTCTTCTTCGGGTTCTTCCTGTTTGTAACGATTATTGCAATCGACCCGATGATTAACGCATTACAGTATGTTGTTAACGAAAACACAGCATTTTCAGTAATGATAAGATGGTTTTTAAACCGTCTCCCCCAGGATATGATTTTCACCTTCCCGATGTCTGTGCTTCTTGCTAACCTGCTCGTATTCGGCCAGATGTCCAGAGGCTCGGAAACAACAGCCATGAGAGCCGGTGGAATTAATTTCTACCGCATATTGGTTCCTGTTCTGGCATTTGCTACAATAGTAACAATTGTAAGCTTCATTTTTAATGAAACAATAGTTCCAGGCAGTAACCATGAAGCCAAAAGAATCAAGCGTCAGGAAATCCATAAACTGGTTGAACCAGACGTAACAGAAAACTCCATTCTCAGAACCACCGACGGCGCTTTTGCCTATGCCCGAAAGGTTTACGAAAAGCAAGGCAAAATGGAAAAAATACTTTTTGAATACTATGACGATGAAGGTATTCTGATCAAAAGACTTTCTGCGGCTAATGCAGAGTATAAAGACGGTCACTGGGTTCTTAAGCAAGTTGTAGAACAGAATTACAGCCAAAAGGACGCTATTGCTGACCCGGTTTCTATTCCTGAAACAATTCTGGATATAAAAGAAACACCTAGAGATTTCGCCCGTGAAACTAAGCGCGTTAACGAAATGAGCTACAAAGAGCTCAAATCACGAATAGAAGCTTACGAAAGAAGCCAATTCATGGATACCACCGAAATGCGTGTAGGTCTTGCAATGAAAACCTCTCTTCCCTTTGCCAGCATTTTCTTTGCAATCATTGGTGCAAGCTTCGGTCTTCAGAACAGCCGCAGCGGCGCATTTGTTGGCTTCGGCGTTTCTATTGGCATTATCTTTTTCTACTACGTTCTAATGAGCTTCTTCTCTGCTCTCGGCAAATCAAGTTACCTGCCACCACTTCTGTCGGCTTGGATGCAAAATATAATCTTTGCAGTATTGGGCGCATTCATTGTTAAGAAAATCAATGGATAAACTCTTCTCAAGAAAAACTAGTTCAGCATTGCTTGCTCTCAGTCTTCTTCTATTGGGAGCAGCATCTTCATTCGCTGAGGTTTTTCGCCCTATCCAGGTCATTTTGCCTGGCAACATCAACGGCAATCTGATTACCTTCACCAGTGACAACGAGCACAAGGGCTCTGATGCTTTCAAACTCCCGAAGGTTGTAGAAAAATTCTGCAATGAACACGACAAGGATTCCATTATTTTCGGCCTCGGCAATGATTCAAATGCCTTCAAAGCCTTCAGTTTCTTTAACAAGGGAAAAGCCGAACGTGAGCTTATTGCCAAATGCAACCCCGCAGCTTGCGGCGTTAGCCCCAATGACTTAGAGGTTTTTAACAGCGGCCTGCTTTCTACCGATATCAAGCAGCGCGTTTTTACCAATGTCGAAGCGCCTGATTACGCACCAATATTTGAAAGATACTCTGTTACCAAGTTAAATGACTCTAATTTCTATTTTTTCAATTTCATATCACCTGAATATGGGGCCAAGCTTCCATTGAGCAAGTGGTCGGAATTAAGAATAGACGATCCTTGTAGAGCCTTACGTAAAGCCAACATCAAGCCAGACAAAAAAGACTATACAATCTCTGTTGTATACGGCGACAAATTTACCATTGATGAGCTTTCCGAAGAATTCAACAATATCGATGGAACCCATTTCATTGTTAATGTTCCAATCAATGATGAATTGCCATTATTTTCCTATGTCAGAGCTGAAAGTGAAAATCTGAAGGTATCCAGATTCTCTGTTCAGCCAGGACACCTGTCACTGCCTATTTTAAACATAATCCCAAAGAATGTAGGTTATCCGAGAACAACACTGCGAATGATTCCGTTAGCAAGATACCAGGATTATGATATTGAAAATGACGTCGAAGAAATATGGCAGCAAATCAGGCAGGAATTTCACAAGCCTCTGAAGGTTATTCCCGCCACAAACCGCGCCACCACTTCTGCCAATCAAATCAGCCTGCAGGCTCATGCTGAAATGCTAAGATATGCAACAACAGCAGAATTAGCTTTTCTTAAGCTTCCCGAACAGATAAGCTTTACAGATAGCGTAATCACTGTTGGGAACAGTATCACACGCTTTCCAAACGATAGAATAATAAAATTTAAAGCCACTGAGCCACAATTGAAGGGAATGTTCCTAGACCTGCTTCAAAGCAGCAATATAAAGCAGCTTGGCTTCTCTGGCTGCCAGTTCTCCGTTCTGGGTATCAATTACTGGGACTTCACAATTAACAAGCATTCTATAAACAAGCAGCACCGCTACTCTGTTGCCACAACAGAAACCACTGCTAATGAATTTGTTGTAAAGAACCTTTTAAAAAGCTGCGATATAGAGCCTTATGACGGTCTTACCCTCTGGGAAGTCTGGATGGAAAACTTTAAGAGCTTCAAGGCTCCGGAAGACAAGCTTTTTAGTAATTAAAATTTATAGTATTATAAAAAACATGCTATAAATATGGTATTAATGGTAAAGAAAAATAAACCGAATGACGATTCGGGATTAAAGGAACTATAAATCTGGAAAGGAAGACTGCTTGATGAAAAGAATTAACATCCTGCTTCTTATAGCAGTTTTAACAGTAATTTCTGCTTCTAATATCTGGGCCGCAACACCAATAGAAACCGACTACGTTGAAGACCCGGCAATAACAGCCATGATTGCTTCTAATCCGGCAATGCTTGAAAACAAATTAAAAGCAGCAATGCTAAAAGAAATAGAAAATCCAGAGTCTATCAACATAGAAATCGAACACATTTCCCCTGAAGAAACAGCTTTGGGGCGATTCAAGAAAATAAAAGTAACTGCAGCAAGAAGCACCACCGAGAATATTGTCATAGACAAAGCTGTCATTGAGTTTCTTGATGTAGCTTTAAATACTAAAAAACTGATTGAAAATGAAAAAATCAGAATTGTAAAAAAATGCACCATTAATCTGGACGTCATTGTGAAAGAAGAAGATTTAAACAAGCTTCTTGCAATCAAAGCCAAGAAAAACAAGCTTGAAAATCCAAGAATAAGATTGAATGATGGCAATATCGAGTTATCAGGAGCAACCAGATACAGTATTGTTAAAATTGAATTCTGGGGCAAAGGAAACTTCTCTATAAAAGACGACAAGGAAATATGGTTCCACGCCAGCAAACTCAAAGTCAACCGTGTTTCAATGCCAAGAAACTTCATTGGCAGCATCGTCAAAAGAATTAATCCAATATTGGACTTCAGCAAGTTCCCATTCAATGTAAATGTTGAAACAATAAAAATAACAAAAGGCCAGATAAGAATCAGCAGCTACCCAGATTAATGCATAATTCCCGTTAGCAACTGTTCTCTCTCGGCTGATAGCCGGTGACCGATAGCTGTTAGCTGCAGTTTCTCGGCTTAACGCCCCTGCGAGGCCTTCTTCCTTTAGGGAGAAGGTGGATTCTGCGAAGCAGAAGACGAATGTGGGTGCCCTTCCCGGCTGTTAGCCGATGGCCGAAGGCTGTCAGCGGCTGTTCTTTCCAGGCCAATAGCCAAAAGCTAATAGCTAAAAGCAAAAAAGAGCTTCGAAAGAAGCTCTTTTTTTATCAGCAATTATTTATTGCACTGATTCTGACGGTTGTGACGTCTGTGATGTCTGTGTGGTCTGTGGTGCTTTTTGTGATGCTTGTGTTCGCAGCACTTCTTGTCTTCAGCGCACTTCTGGCCTTCACAGCACTTTTCATGATGCTTATGACATTTTTTGAATTTCTTGTGATGGTGTCTTCTTTCACCATTTTCGAATTTCTTTTCTACCTTGGCGCGGCCTTCTTCGTCGTCATCAGCTACAGCTTTAAGATATTCATCCCAGTTAGCGCGCTTAGCATCGAACTTAGCCAATAAATCTTCATAAGCAGCCTGCTCTTCTGCTGTCTTATTTTCTTTATTCATCAAGTGGAAAATGTGCTTGCGCATCATGCTCATTTCTTTGATGTGGTGCATATAAGCATCTTTATTGATTTCGCTTACACTTGCAGCCATAACTGGTGCAGCAACACAAATACCAAGAAGAATACCTAATACTTTCTTCATTGTTTTCCTCCAACAATTTTTAGTATATCGATTATTTTAACCCAAGTTTAAATAATTTACAATACTATGCCCGATACCAATCGTGGCAATTAGAACAATAGCCGCTAAATTCCTTTTTCAAATGCTTAGACCGCCAAACTGAAGCGGCTTCAGAATTCCATATTTCCATAAGGCTATTTTCAGAGAGACTGCCGAGTTTGAAGTTGTTTCCTTCTGCATCATAAGGGCAGCCCGTAACGGTGCCATCACTCAGTATAGTTATGCTAAGCACCGCATTTCTGCAGGGTCTGCGTTTGAAAGGCTCAAAACTGACCGTAGATGTGTTTTCAGTCAAACCACAGTAAGCCGCTTCGCCACTGATCTGATACCAGTTGATTCTATTTGGTTTCAGGTTGAATGGCCACCTGAAAAAATTTCCTTTAAATACCGGTTCGCAAACAGCTCGCCATTTTTTCATGAATGGCAGAATATCCTTTTCTGATGAACCTCTACGTAGATAATCAAGACCAATTTCCGGGAAAATCGTTTCGTAGGTTGCCTTACATTCGGAAGCCTTTTCTATGAATTCCTCAATATTCTGCCATGAGCAGCCTGGTCTTAATCTTTCAAAGCCCTTCTGAGTATCTGAGTCTATGCTTATTCTAATGTGATCAACAGCTTCAAATGGGAAATCCTTTTTCGGCAAAACCTGCAAAGAGGTCTGTACCGTAACATTGAAGCCAGATGCCATTTTCAGCATTTCAGCCAAATCGCCGTTCAGAAGAGGTTCCCCAACACCTGAGAACACCAGACGTTGGTCTTTATCGTCTATTCCTACAATTATCCTTTCAAAGGCATCCAACTTCAAAAAGCTCTTTTCACGTTTCAAGCCAGGATTTGGGCATCCTTCACAATGAGCATTGCAAAAGCTTGAGGGCTCGATATTTATCTGAAGTGGGGCATAATCTGCGTAGGCCTTTTCCCAGCCAGAATTCATCAGGAAGTCGCCATAGGAAAAATCAGGAGAGGCAAAATTTTCTGAAGCAGCAGATTGATATGTTTTTAAGGCTCTCAGAGAATTTAGCCGAAGATTTGCAGATAACGCAGGTCTGATTCTAGGGCAATGGTAAGCCCCAACCTTGAATGGATACAGAGGCTTTCTTGCTGCCCAATAAAGAGCGCCGCGGGTTGTCATTACTTCGGGGTTGCTTTTGTATAAACCGCGGATAAGCTCAGAATTAAAGATTGCCCACTCAGCACCGGGAACGCGTTCTTCGGCAAAGCAGATTTCAAAGCCTTCTCTCTGATAAAGCTCCAGACTTTCGGCAACATCATTGGCATCAATAAGAAGATTGGTTAAAGGAACCAATACAGCGGCTTTCCAGTGAGGATTCTTTTCAAAAGCGTCAACAAAGGCTTTACCATACCAGCTATCATTTCCGGAAGAGTCTTCAAGAAACCAATGCTGCTGGTTAAGCCCATAAGGCTTTTCGAGAATTTCTGAGGGGTTGTATTCTATAATCCGGGTGTCTGTCTTTGCTATAAAATTTGCAAAAACATCCCCTAACGGCTGTGGCAGTAATAAAACAGAGCCAGCCGTTTTAAGCTGAGATAATCGATTGTGGAGAATCTGGAACGAATTCAGGCCATTCCAGATTGGCAAGGACAAATCTACGTCTTTTCGATAGAGATTCTTTAAGCCGTCAACAAAATAAATAACACCGAAATCAGACATACATGTCGACAACCTGGCCGAGCATACTCATTTGCTGCTGCTGAAGCTTTTGTTCAGCGCTAATCTTAACGAACTTAGAAGCTAGATTAGTCTGATCTTCCATGCCTTCTTCAACGACAGACATGAGTGACTGAGCAGAACTGCTGCTAGGAGCAACTGAAGGATAAGAAGCGGATGAAACACCACTAACACCGGACATAAACCATACCTCCCTGTATGAGTTTAATTATGCTGAGAAGCTGATACGTGGACCTGCCGGTACCATCTTCTGGATAGTCTGATGCTTCTGCATCGCAACTTCCCAGGTATCGCGAAGGTTCTTTACCATCGGCTTTATCTCAAGCATTAGATTCACATCTTTCTTTATGTTTGCTTCAGCAAGCTTTCCGTTGAAGAAAACATAAAGTCTTTCGAGATTGGCAGCGATTTCGCCACCTTGTTCCCTATTCAAAGAGCACTGCAATTCAGTAAAGATAGCCTGAACCTTTAGCAGATACTTGTTTATCTGTTCGATATTGTTCTGTTCGAAAGCAAGCTCTGCCTGATTCATAAACTTAAGGGCTCCGTCGTACAACATAAGTATCAAAGCTTCAGGAGTTGCTGTTTCAATCTTGATTCTTTGATAATTTGCTGCGTTTTGTGCCGATGGAGGACCGTAAGTTGGATAACCCATTGTTGTTTAGTTTCCTATTTATCTACCTTTATTTTAACACATTTTTTGCGAAGTTCCAACAATGCTTTGTTAAGAAGTGGTATCTGATAACCGGCAAATTCTTCGTAAGTCGCAAATAATCGGCCTACCAGTTCTAACCACTGCCCAACCTTTACATTTTTCTGGTTTCTGAGATTTACAACACTAGCCGTATGCTTAGCCACAAATTTTGTATGCAGCGCAGCAAACCATTGTACAATCTCTACATTTTCACATATACTATCATGAAGTCCCATTACACTTGCAAGCTTACCTGTATCTGTTTTTTTTGCTTCATCAACAGTTGTCCCTGCAAGCTTTTCTGACAACTCCCTGTGCACAGACCAGATATCCTTAACCTTTTCTGCAAAAGCATTTATGAGCTTCTGCTTAGCGAGGAAGTTCTCATACAAAGCATCATAATCAGCCTTTACTGGCTTCATAAGCTGCTGTGATAATATATTACCAACATCTGTACCTTTGTCAAAGTATTTATTTATTGCTTCAAGCAGTGTCATTCTTGTCACATACTTTTCCACAATTCCACCTTCGGTAGCATTAATTACTTCTGCTTCAGTATGCTGGAACTGGTCTTCGAACCAATCTCTATAGGCCTTCATATTGGTATCTGTATAGATGAATTCACCGTCAGCACCTCTGAACTGGAATTTGCCTCTTTCACAGATATATTCAGCAGTTGCATTTTCCATTGAAGTAAACGGGTGCAGACCTTCATAAAGAATATCTTCTGAGTATGAGCCCTTGGTATGTAATCTTCCATCCTTGAAGGAAAGGTCGAAGCCAATAAATATTATTGGGTTTGCTCCCATGCATCTAGCCAGATCGAATGCCATGGTGGCTACTGAGCCCCAGCAGATAAGCTTGCCAAAGGGTTCCCTTATTTTAACAAGCTGTGGATACAACCCACCGCCAAAGGTCGTAATCATTTTCGGTCCCTTGAATACCTTGAAAATGTCCGGGTGGGTCATTAACTCTGCCATCAGAATTACTTCTGTTTCATCTTCTACACCTACAAAATCCAGAGAATTTTCGTAGGAGGAATCAGCAGCGCATACTATATCAGGCTTAATACCATTCGCCAACATGTGTCTATATGCTGTATCAACAGCAATAATCGGGAATCGGCCCTTTATCTTCTTAAGCTGTTCAAGGTTTTTGTCCAGCGAAGGTCCGGCAGCAACGACAACGACAGGTACATTGATAAATTTATCAAAGAGCCTTTCTGCGCCTGGTAAGCCAAAAGCTTCCGGCAGATTCAGAAAATTATTTGTATGGAATTCATAACCAACATTCATGAGAGTAATCATGTTACCTCTTGAACGATTGGCCAGATACTTCATCTTACCAAGAAGTTTATTAAAGAACTCATTGAACCTGATTTTAGAAGGAGCGTGCTCTAATATAGCGAGACCGTCCACGACAGACCAGTCCATTGAATCATTCCAGGCTTCACCTGTAGTATCCGCATCACTGCCAACATAGAACGTCACACGTTCATCTGTTATTAACTTAGATAAATCACGATATTTCAGTGCTGTAATAAAAACAAAGGGGTCTGGTTCTACAATGAACAACTGAAAGCCATAGCCTTTATCGGGAAGCTTACGAAGAAGCTCTTCAGCGAGATAGCCAATTCCCATGCCTAAGAGAACAGCATGACTTTCGTTTTTGTAGGAATTAGCAACAACCTGTTCACTTTCGCGGGTGGGGTTGTATTTACTATGATAGCTATGAAGTTTACCTGAACCATCGTTGACGGAAAGTGTAACGTCGCCATTCTTAGCTTCGCCAACAATGTAATCAGAATCTTTGTATACCTTAAGAAACTTGCTGATAAAACCAAAAGTGCCCTGATGTCGGGCACTTAAGAGATTCAAATTGTTTTGCAGGAAATCCTGTAGCATTTAGCCTTGATTATTCTTTCATCAGGCTAGCAATAAACCTTCTGCCATGTTGGAAAATATCGCAGAATTCGTATTCGATAATATCTGCAACACCAACCCAGTCTTCAGATTCCTGAGCCATTTCAGCAGCGCCAATCTGTTCATTGACTTTGCTAATAAGCTCCTGACGTTCATTTTCGCAGGAAGTTTCAGCCATTTTGGCTGCAAAGGCCTGATCAGCTTCCCTGATGATTGTAACAAACCATTCAAGGCCGTTAATCAATTCAAGGTATTTTTCCATCGCCTGCTTAACATTGCCAAGACGAAGTTCAGATGAAACATTCTGAGCAACATCTTCGAGATGAAGCAAAATTTCAGTGCTATCAATAAACGCGTCTCTTATAACATCTGCTGCAGTTTCTGCAACGAGTTCAGCTTTGTTATAGCTGATAAGCTTAAGGCGTTCAAGAACTTCTGTGTCTTCAGCCGAATATTCTTTTCCATCAAGGAATATTCTCATCACAGTAGAGCCAGAACCTTTAAGTGATTCTTCAATAAGATTAACAAGTTCAAGAACGTTTACATTTTCGTCAATCCCACTAATATCAAGTGGATTTGCGTTAAGTGTTATCAGCACGACGTATCACCTTCGAGAATTAATTTTCTCTATTCTATCACTTACCAAGCAATGAGGAAAGAGAATTTGCTAATGATTCTGATTGTGATTGGTAGGCGCTCATTGCACTTTCCATTCTGGAGAACTTACTAATCAAAGATTCTTCCTTAGCAGCAAGCTTAATCTTCTGAGCATTAATCTGTTCATTAAGGGCAGCAATCTGCTTATCCATCTGGCTATTGGTAGTTACATCAGAACGACCAATGCGGGAAGTTAGAAGACCATCTGACTTAGTGAAAGAGTTCAAAGTATCTTTCAAGCGACGAGCAATACCTTGTTCGCCAACCTTATCAGAGTCATTGTTAAAGAGCTTAGCTACTGCTTCAGGATCATTCTGAAGTGCAGCGTCTAAAGCATCTTCGTCAGTTATCGATAATTTACCAACCATTGTTGCAGAATAATTTGAACCAACAGCACCTGTTGTTATACCAATCTTTGCAAGTGAGTTGTATTCAGAATCTGCACCAGATACGACAGAGGAAAGAATGGTTCTTAACTGAGAACGGATGTTGCGGAGAGTAGAGTCGCCACGCAACAGACCAACCTTATAGGCATCTTCATAGGTCTTAAGGTCATCTTCGCCAAGAGCATCCTTTTCAGAATCTGTAAGGCCTTCTAATTCCTTATTTGACTTTTCTGTAAGCTTTGTATAGATATCTTCTGTTATTTCGTTATAGAGATCGATGAATTCCTTAATTGCTGTCTTGGCTGATTCTGTATCAACCTTGACTGTAATTGTTTCACCAGCGCCCTGAGTTACTTCTCTGAAACTGAGGGTCATACCTTCAATAGCATCGCTGATGGTATTTGACTGACTTACCTGATCTTCACCACCGTAAAGAGAATCGATACTGTAAATACAGTTCTGACCGATATTCTGAACAGCATCAGTCAAGCCCATGGAGCTCAGGAAATTACTTGTATCGCCTGCAGCACCAATAGCTATTGTCTGGTTACCTGTGTTCTTTGAAGTAAGAACAAATTCACCTGTAGTTGGATTGTATTGTGCAGTTACACCAACCTTTTCGTTGTTGTTGATTGCATCAATAATTGAATCCATTGTCTGGCTCTGAGTGTTATTGATAGTAAACTGAACACCATTGATAGTGAAGGTTCCGGCTGTTACTGGGTTTGCAAAGCCAGCCTGTGCCAATGGAGAACTAGTCTTAACATCAGAGAGAGTCTTATTTGCTGTTAATGTTGAACCTCTGTCTGAACCGTAAGCAGTAGTATCAATACCTAGCTTGGAAGCCAGTGAACCACTCTTGTCAGAGATAGAGATAGAAGCATCATTGCCTTTATCTGTGCCAATTACATTTACTTTGCCTGTTGAAGCATCGTAATATGCAGATTCGATACCATCGATTTCAGAAATCTTGTCCAATACATCCTGATAGGTTTCATCAGCAGTATAGTTAATGTTGTGTTCTACGCCATTAACATTAACAGTGATTGTCCCACCACTTCTTCTTTCGTTCCAAGCACCTGGATTAGTGACATTAGCAGCGCTTGCGTTTCTGAATTCAGAAACAGACATATTATTGCCAAAACCATTCTGAAGAGAACTTGTATTCTGTCCTTCAAGATGAGCTTCAGCAGCCTGGCTGCCTGCCATCATGCCTGTTATGTTCAGGAAGTTACTTGTATCGTTTGAAGCACCAATACCTATTGCAGCAGTGCTACCATCTTTTCTTGTGAAACTGATTTTGTCTGTTTCAGAATCATAGGTGGCATTGATGTTTGTCATTGAGGTTATGCGTGACAAAACACCCTGCAGAGTATCTACTGATGGATCGATAGAAATCTGAACACCGTCTACTGTAAATGTACCAGCAGTAATACCAGTTCCGAAGGTTTCGTTAGCAAGGGTTACACCACCGTCAAAAGTAGCATCAACGGTTGTATCTGTTCCTTTACCAAAAATGTTCTTTACAAAGGTGCCACCGTTAGCATCGCTCATTGACAATGCTGTAGTATCACCAGTGTTGGTATTTAGTAATCTAAGCTGTCCGCTTGATTCATCATATCTGAATTCAACTGCTCTATCCTTTGGATTGCCAGAAGCTCTGCCTGTCTTAGAAAGAGCATCAGACTGGTCAATCTGGTCATTGAGGTAATTTACCAGGTCATCGACGGTCATGTTTTCATCAAGACCTCTTAAGTCGATGTTCTGAGTTCTACCATTTCTGGTTATATCAATAGTACCCTTGGTAAAGTTCAGGTCTTTCAGGGTTGTTGCGGCACCAGTTCTCATTGTCATTGTTGATGACTTTGCTGGAACGTCTTTGGTAAGTTCAATAGAACCACCTGCACCCTGACCAAACATCTTTGCAATCATACCGTTGGCATCTGCAGCACCTGCATCCTGAATTTTTGCAGACATTTTGCTATCAAGCATAGTGAACTTAACTGTATTGTTCTTTTCGTCGTAGCTTGCGGTTATTTTTCCGTTAAGTTCTGCATTGCCCTTGATGCTGTTGTTGATGTTCTTTACTAAATCATCAACAGTTGAGTTTTCGTCAACGCTTGTTGCGATGTTGAAGTCTTTAACCTGACCACTTGCTGAGGTCGTAGTTATTTTTAAACCAGAAGGATCAATGCCCAATGCGCCAAGAGTTGTGTTAGAACCACCCATTTTCCCGTTACTGGAAATATTGTTACCCAGTTCAAGGGAACCGGCCAGCTTTGCTTTTGATGTTACATTTGTTGATGTTGCAAGCTGTTTAACCTTTACGTTGTAGGTTCCTGCTTTGGCAGCAGTTGTAGCAGTAGCATTAATTACCTTGGAATCTGTTGATTCTACAGTTTTTGATGTGTAGGTTTTGCTGAAGGTCAGGTCAGTAGCTTTTGTTTGCAGATTGTACAGTTTCAGGTTTACTTCCTGAAGCATGCTCTGCTGATACGATACCTTATTTCTTTTTCTTTCAAGATTGTATTTTTGGGAACTGGCGGCTTCCAACATCTGAGAGATTAAACTATCAGTGTCCATTCCTGAAGAGATACCGCTTATGTAATTTCTAGAAATGCTACTTACCATAATTAAAGCCTCCTGAGCTTTTTAACCTAACTGCTATCAAACCTTCTATATTGCCTTTAGGCTTCCTTGTCGAATATCAGACCAAGATATTCCTGCATCCTGGCTACCATATTCAGTGCTTCTTCACCTGGAATTTCACGAATAACCTTATCTGTATCAGTGTCAACTACAGAAATCATTGTTCTCTTTGTTGCTTCGTGTATACTGAACTTCAATGAATGATGGAAGATGTTGGCTGTTTCGTTTAATTTTTCTACAGCTTCTTCAAGGTTTTTCTGCTGTTCTTCACTGTTTTCCTGGAAGTTTTCAGAAGCCTTGGTAGACATTAGTTCCACATCTTGAAGCTCTGGTGTTTCCATTTTCTGGAGTTCAACATCAGGTGATTGCACTGTGGTATCAACATTCGGCTTATATCCAGACAAAGAACTAATATTTATACCAGTATTAGTTAATGATTCAATACTCATATAAAAAACTCCTTATCAAATTAGCCAGTACTACTGCAAAAAGATAACTAGCAGCCTGCTAAAATCAAGGATTTTTCTGAGGAATTTTGAAAAACTGTCTTATGTACGATTAAAAATTTAGTAGACAGAATATTCATATATATCAGATTCCTCCTTGAATCTAACAACCCACTGCATCCTTGCAGAGGTACTAAGAAAGCATACCACATGCTTTCTTATATTATGTATCGACATATTTTTTATATCGCTTACACTTAAATTATAACGAATTTTCTAAAATATTCATAGTATTTTTTTATTTTCTTTAGTTTTTATCGTACTTTAGCCCTTTTTCTAATTTTTCAACTGCCGGAACTTGGGGTTGGAGGTTGGGATGTTTTATATATATAGCGAGTATAAAGCTTGTTTCAATATTTAATTCATAATGCATAATTCATAATTCATAATTATTTCTTTGGTTTCTACTGCTTTAACCCACTCACTGCCATTTCTAATTGAGAATTGAGAATTGAAAATTGAGAATTATTTGTGTTTATTTTCTGCTGCTTTTAGTTATTTTCTGCCAAGTTTCAGTTCTTTGAAGAGAAGTGGATTAAGCTGTTAAAACAATCCATTCTCAATTAGGTTAGTCTGTCAAACAATCGCCAAGCAACAAAACTACTTGTCCTCTAATACCTAATACCAAAGACCTAATACCTAATACCTAATACCTAAAATAGGCGTAGCCTCATTCATTATTTTATAATCGCGCTCGGTTGAAGAAGCCTTCCTGAATCATTTCGAGAATGATGCTTACACCAGCCAGAAATGCCAGACCGTTTACTTCATCGTTCTGAGCCATTTGTTCTACGGCATCTTCCTGCTCACGACGGCCGTCACCAGCTAATGAGCGGAAAAATTCCTGCTGTTTTCCTGTCATTCGACCAGAAATAGCATAATTTATCCAATAGCGGCCATATGTACCCGCTCTACACAAAAATCTGCGGATTTCAACAGATAAACGAGGTATCCAGCTTGGACCGAATCTTCCGCCTAAGGCAAAGCAGCGAGCGGTAAGAAGCATTCCGCATAAAGCAGCGTCACCTGCGGCAAATTCCCAATAACCATAGCCCACAACCTTGGTAGCAGGAATTTCAGCACGTTCAAAGTCGCGTTCGCAAATAGCTTTTGCCAGATTATGAAGAGCTTCGTTCAGTGGAATAAGAAAAACACAGTCTTCCTTTTTGAGGCGCTGAGAAATAACACGCTTCATTCTTCCCGGGAAGTCTCTGATCTGGATAATATCGTTTGATTCAAAGGGTTCAGATACTTTGAGGTCTATTTCAGCATAGCCTGGCATATAAAGAAAAGAATTCTTAATCTGCCATGAATCTAATGGAATAGATTGTGTCATTGGTGGCAAGGCTTTGCATCTTATATAGCCAGGACCATTGTTTGTACTTTCGTCAACAATAGTCAAAAGCTCACCCTTAAGGGAGGTTAAAATAATGCGATGCTCAGTTCTGTTCTTAACAGAATAAAGCCCGTCATACTGTGATGACTGAAGAATACTGCTGTCAGTAGAAATTACCTCAAATAAAGTGTTCATATTTTTATACTAGCATACAATTTAGTTTTTAATCAACGTATCTGTTTGTGTGAAGACAGGCCTAGTGATTTATTAGAATGTATAATTTGAGGGCCGCTGCGCTGGAGGGCAGCCTTTGGCTGTAGGGCCGCTTCGCTGGAGGGCGCAGCAAAGCTGCTAGGAGGGGATTGTTTAGCTGACGCTATTAGGTATTTTCTACTGCTTCGACTAACTTAGTAATAAGCGATGTTTTCTCGACTAGCAGCTAATAGCTAAAAGCTGCCCTTTCTCGGCTGACAGCAGGTAGCCGGTGGCTGTTAGCGGCCTGCTTTTTCGGCCAACAGCCAATAGCTAACGATGCTAAAACGATACAAACAATGCCAACAAACCCAACAACGCCAACAAAGCCAACAATGCCAACCACGCCAACAATGCCAACAGCCGTATTAAATCACACTTATACATCCACTTCTAAAAAATATTTTAAATTATACTAAAACATGAAGAGCAAGTAGCCGATATGTATTGAAGAAAAGAAAAATAAAATACAGGCAAACAAATCCCGGAGGCAAACAAATGAACGTCAATGAAGTAAATAGTAGTGTGGCTGCTTTTTATCATAATAAAATCCAGAATAAATACGAACAGAATGACGTAAATCTGCAGGTTAACGACAGCAATTCAACCTATGCAACCGTGCAGCAGGATGATTTCGCCAGCGTTATCTGGAATATGACAGATTCAATGCCTCGCGAAAACCAGATTTCATTCACAGCTGAAGTTATCACAAGCAAGCTTCTCCATCAGGGTGCTACTGATGAAAACAAAGCATTCCTCAAAAACATCAGCAGCAGATTTTCAAACGACGAAATGAACACCCTTAAAGCTGAAATAATGAACGACCCAAAGGTTCAGCAGACCGATGCTGAATCTGTAAAAGAATTTCTCACCAGTCTTGACGAAATTTTGTCTGATAATGCCAACGAAGCTCTCCAGAGCCAGTTGAAGCAACAGAATCTGCACAAATTCAGAAGTATGGATGAAATCTTCTTCCAGACCTCTCTGTTATTTGACGCTACAAGAAAGGGGTTATTTAGTATGGGCGGCGATCAGGAAGCTATCAATTATGAAAAAGCTTGAGTTTAACCTCTAAGCAATCAAAAAGCCCGATAAGCGGAGAGACTTATCGGGCTTTTTGATTTTAGACATAATTAAAATCTTAAGGAAGCATCAACAGCATAACGGCGGTCTTCCCTGTCACCTGGCCTTGCGCCAAGCTCTTCAGCATAGGTTGATGCAGCAAAGGAAACATCCTTGAAGCTGAAGTCAATACCACCAGTCAAGTAGCCGCCTTTCACACCACAGAGCAGATGACAACCCTTAGCGAGCTGAAATTTTGCCCCAAGACGGACTTTGTTCAAACCATTCACATGTGCGCCGTCATCATAATATTCACAGGCCAGAACAAGCTTTTCGGCACGTTCCTCATCACCCGGCAAAGGCTTTATGGAAGCCCCTATGGAATAGTGACGTCTATAGCTTCCTGCTTCATCAGAAAACTTTGAAGCCAGAATATTTCCAACAAAAATCCCTAGTGTAGGCCTTATCGGGTTCGTAAGCTGCCACATGGCACCAACATCACAGTCAAAGGCCATACCAGACTTATCAGTATCCCTGATTACGCTTGAGGTCAAAGCAGAAAAATCCCTTGTCGTGTAGGTGGATTCAGTCATTTTGCGAGTGCCAACCTTTACACTGGCACCCCACCACCCTGTTGCTTTATCCTTGAATATGTTGTGGTGCTCGTCTTCATCAAAAGCCCTGGCGAAACTGCCTGTTACTGTCGTATCCTTGTAAACAGAAGATTTTACCCTCGGGTTAGTCGGATTTTCAACAGAATACATCTGCCAATCATCATATCTTACAGAAACACCAAAGCCGCCTTCATTAATATAATAAGCAGTATTAGACCAGCTCTGGAAACCGGTTTTTCCCATGATACTGCTCAGATGATTCATGTTAGCATTTCTGGTAGCTGCTGTATCAGCGTCAGACAAAGCATCTATGTGCTCGGTCACGTCGCTGAAATCAGAGTTTCTGGAATAGGTTGGCGCAATTACCGCATATTCAGTCTTTTTCTGAAGAGCAAGACCAGCCGGGTTTCGATAGAGTGCTGAATAATCATCAGCAATAGCAACAGATACTCCGCCCATACCAAGAGAACGTGCATTATCGTAGCTTCCTGGCTGAGAAGCGTTTACAGCGGATATTGCTGAAAGTGAGAATAAAGCAGTAATGCATAAATTAATTAGCTGTTTTCTCATATCAGTTTGCTCCATCTAACGCCATTATAGCGATCTTAAAAGCAGGTTCAGCATTGTTGGCAAATTTTTCATTTGCTGCTTTTGCCAGCATTGCAAAATTCCCAACAGCTTCAATAGTATTGTAATTAGCCTGGGTATATGTCCCAGACTTTGTTACTGAATTAATTGGCGACATCGTTGTCCATGTGGTGCCACGACCATCAAAAGCCTGAGTAAGCTCTATGTATGCCTTTTCCAGAGAAAGCACTGCATTTGTAGAGCTAAGATTCTGGTAAATAGCATTCCAGGCCATTGTCTTGTTATCGTTTGTAGTAAAGTTAATCTGGTCTGGAGTATCCAGTTTTTTATTCTGGTTAGTATCGTATTTTTCCAGAATTGTCTTAGCGGCGGCTATTGGAGCAACAATACTTCTGAACAGCAAATCCTCGTTTGTAGGTTCATTGAGGACATCCATATCGCTTAATGCGTTGTTCAGGTTTTCCAGACTTGTAATTTTTCTTGCAGCGTCAAATATTGCAGCGGAAGAGTTTGGAGCAGATACGCCATTCTGCAGAGTGTTAAGTGCGCTGAACATGTCAAAGCCGGCAAGACCAGCATAAGCAGAAGCCCTACCACGATGAGCATCGTCAGTATTTTCTTTTTCCAATGCCCGTTCGAAACGATCAAGCGCAGTTGCATAGTCAGCTTCGGCTAATTTGTCGTTCCCTTCACTGACAAGGCTGGTGGCTGAAGTTGTGTTAACACTTTCGTCTACAGCCTCAAACAGGTTGCAGCCACTGACAAAGGCTGTCAAACCCAGAAGAAGCAGAGCCGATAATTTTTTATTCCTACTCCGCATAATTGCTCCAAATACAATATTTTGCGGAAGTATCGGCAACTGTTTTGGAATATTTAACTATTAATTGGCAACGGCTAACAACCGCATGGCACATAGCTTATAAGGTAAACCTCAAAGACACGGGATACCGAGGCTAAAAATCTTGGCTGTTTGGCCTGCCATCGGCCTGCTCGGCTGTTTTATCCGTCAATATCCTGTTATCCGTTGCTAATCACTGAAGAAGCTGGAGAACATTCTGTGAAGCAGCATTAGCCTGAGCAAGCATTGCTGTTGCAGCCTGATTCATAACCTGAGCAGAAGAGAATTCGCTCATTTCAGAAGCCATGTCGCAATCTCTGATTCTTGACTCAGAATCAGTCATATTAACTCTGGCGTTTTCAAGTTCATTGGAAGTGTATTCCATGCGGTTTACGTAAGCACCAAGCTTAGAGCGTTCTGCAGAAACCTTAGCCAAAGCATTGTCAATTTTACCAATAGCAATCTGAGCGCCTTCAGTAGTGGTCATATCAAGCTTATCGATACCAAGAGCAGCAGCAGACATGTCACAGATATTGACAGTCATCTTCTGACCTTCGTTTGCGCCAATCTGGAAGGTTGGGCAGGTATCAACGATATGCATTCTGAAGTTAGTATCGCCAGTTCCAAAAGCAGTTCCATCAGTGTAGCCGAATATATCACTAGCTTTTACAGTAGTGGTTGTAGAAACTACAGATTCAATAGAGAGGCTGCTTTCAATAGTAGCATAGCCTTCTCTGTTATAGTTGCCAAGATGAGTTGAAGTAACAGCAAAGGTATTGTTTACAATATCAATTCTTGCATCAACATTAGCACCAGAAAGAGTTGTAGTGCTGATTGCAGCCCAATCTTCTGCAACAACAAGGTCTGGACCAGCAGTTACAGTTGTTCCAAGAGAAATAAGTGCAGAAGCGCCCTTTCCATCAGTAATCTTGAAATCAACCTGAGCACCGCTCTTAGCAGCGTCATCAACATGAAGACTAAAGCCTGTTACGCAGCTACTTAAATCCTTTGAACCTTGGACAAAGCCACTATAAATACCATCAGTAATACCAAGAACACTATTAGTAGATCTGACAGTAATTTCTGCAGGTGCCTTTGGATTAACAGGACTGTAAGAAAGTCTTAATTCACCATCAATAATACAGGCTTCCATACCGCAAAGTGGAGATACTGGTGTAGTTACAGTACCAACAGTAACACCTGCAGTGCAAGCAGCATGAATAGCGTTATTTATGTGAGCAGCAATACCTTCCATGGAGAATTTGCTGTTGGGACCAAACTGTACACTTACAGTTACAACAGCGGTCATGGAGCGGCTTCCGTCAAGACTGAAGTTGAAGGTCAAAGTTGAAGAATGATCGAACTTAACACCCTGGACAATGCCTGTAGAACCAGTTATCTGGGCTGGATTTGAATCAAACTTAATATCGATTCCGTTAAGCAGGCCAGAAGCTCTGTCATTGCTAGTGGTAGTAGTTCTACCTTCTTCAGTGCCATCATCTACATGAACTTCAACAACGTTGTCTTCAGATTCCCTGAAATTGGCAAGACCCAAAGCGTCAACCATTGCCTGGTCACCGGCAAAAGAAAATTCACCGACTTCACCAATTCTACCAGAAGTAATCTTCAAGTAACCACCCATACCTGTTATGCCAGTTGAAGCGCTGGTTATTACAGATACCTGAGAATTAGCAAGACCGAGACCTTCAGTAGAACTGCACAAAGCGTTCTGCATAGCAGCAGCGAGCTGATTGAGGGTCATTTTTCCGTCAACAGTGAAGCTGTAGCTTTCAGAATTACCGGTGGCAGTAAGAATCTGAGGAGTAGCAAGAGCGAAAACTCCGTTTGCATCGTAAAACTGGGCTATGTCTTCAAGAACAGTGCTTCCAGTTGCAAGTTCACCTGTGTTTTTATTCATAAACAGCTGTGAAGTCTGAACCTGGGAAACACCAGCCTTTACCAGAGCCATGCTGACGCTGAAATCACCGCTTTCTGCAATAGAACCGGTAGCAACGCCTGTAGCACTATGGGAGCTTGTGCTGATTACTGCTGTCTGACTTCCATCAAGAAGTTTTTTTGTATTATATTCTGTTGATTCAGCTATATCGTCGATAGCATCGCGAAGCTGATTAATCTCCTTTTGTATTTCAAGCCTATCGTTGCTGGTCAGGGTATCGTTAGATGCCTGAATAGCGAGTTCGCGCATTCTTTGAATGATGCTTTCTGACTCATTTAAGCCGCCTTCAGCGGTCTGAAGCATGGACATGCCATCCTGGCAGTTCAACTTTGCACGACTTAAACATCTAATCTGACTTCTCATTTTTTCGCTGATGGTCATGCCAGCTGCATCGTCGGCAGCGTGATTTATGCGAAGACCAGAGCTTATGCGTCCAATAGATGCATCCATGCGAGAGGAAGATCTATTAAGATTAGAATAAGCAGAAAGAGCTGTTACATTCTGATTAAGACATAATGACATAGATGATTCCTCCGTGAACCAGTCCATTTATTTCGCGTCCTTGCGATGAGGCCTAAAAAATATAAAGAATCGTACATAGGTCAAGGACTTTTTTAAAATTTTTTTCAAAATTTTAAAAAGTCCCGACCAAGCACGATTCTTTTGTATTTATAAATATGTTAAATAGGTTTTATTTACTGATAATGCCAGCGAAGCGCTCGAATGAGCGGCTTCGCGGCAATTTTATACAATTACTGCAACAACTGGAGAACTGTCTGGCTAGAAGAGTTAGCCTGAGCAAGCATTGCAGTTGCAGCCTGCTGGAGAACCTGAGCAGAAGAGAAGTTAGTCATTTCCATAGCCATATCAAGGTCTCTGATTCTAGATTCAGAATCGGTGAGGTTAGTAGCTGCATTTTCAAGATTACTTACAGTGTAGTTCATGCGGTTTTCGAAAGCACCGATCTTAGAACGTTCTGCAGAAACCTTGCTGAGAGCTACATCAAGCTTACCAACAGCAGACTGGGCACCTTCAGTAGTAGACATATCAAGCTTATCAATTCCAAGAGCCTTAGCCGACATGTCACTGATACTGATTTCCATGTTCTGCCCCTGGTTAGCACCAATCTGGAAGGTTGGGCTGTTATCAACAACGTGGATTCTGAAGTTTGTATCACCAGCACCCTTTGCTATTCCATCCTTGTAACCAAGAAGATCAGCAGTAAGAATTGCAGTATTTGAACTTGAAGATTCAACCTTGATAGTTCCCAGCATTGGTGGCTGACCGCTTATATTCTTTCTACCAAGAATTGTTGAAGTGAAAGCCATAGAACCATTTACACAGTCTACTCTAGCAGCCACAGATCCTTGTGATAAGAAAGCGTTAGATTCTGTAACCCATTTATTAATTTCTACAAGGTCACCAGTAGCGGCAATAGCACCTGCAGATATTGTAGTACCGACTGTTAAGGTTGCATCATTGTCAGCAGCATCAGTAATCTTTATTGTTAAAGCTGCGCTAAGCTTATTAACATCTGACTGATACAATGAAATACCCTTAATAGTATTTTCAAGC
>JAZUDR010000170.1:0-5290 GCA_045639725.1 Candidatus Avigastranaerophilus sp.
ATGGGGGCGGATGAAGCAGGCCAAACAGCCGAAAATCCCCCTTAGTCCCCCTTTACGAAAGGGGGTAGAAGCAGGCCAAACAGCCGAAAATCCCCCTTAGTCCCCCTTTACGAAAGGGGGTAGACGCAGGCCAATTTTTTAGCCTCGGTAGGAGATGGTTTGTGGCTTCCCTTAACAGACTTAGTGCTATGCGAGAGTTGGCAGGAAAATCCCCCTTAGTTCCCCTTTACAAAATGCCCATTTACAAAGGAATTAGGCTGACGCCTATTGGGTAGATGCTTGGTTCTGGTTTCCATACAAGCTAGTTGATTGCAGGCATACGTTTGATGAATGATATTATAGTTTAAGAGCTTCTTCTGGGGTTATTACTGGTATTTCACTGTTGGAGTAATCTTTTTTATTTCTGGTAACAATATAGTCAAGCTGGTTATGATAAGCAGAGCAATACTGAACAGCATCTTCAAAATCTTTCCAATCAAGATTAATAGCTGAACGAATATCTGCTTCATCAACAGCACAAATTTTTATTATCTTAAAAAGCTTTTTGAGCATTTCCATTACGGTGCTGTGGTTTTTAAAATGTTTGAAGCTGATGTAAAAAATATCTGTGACAGAAGAAGCAGATACATAGCAAATATAATCTGATGAGTTTGCTCTTTTCAGAATTTCAAATGCTGCTTTATAGAATTCTTCTCTCTTTAAAAGAACATCTAAAACTATGTTTGTATCAATCAGTAATTTCATATTTACTGAGTCTTTCGTTACGTAGTTCTTCCAATGATAGACCTTCGTCTGGAATGCAGCCAAGCAGGGAATTTAGAATTTCCATTTTGTTTTCGTTGTCTTCTTCTTTTATTGCTGGGCTTTCTATTGGTTTAACAATTATTTCAAGCTTATGATTTATATATTGCTTTGGCAATGCAAGAATAGACATTAATTCCTTAGCATCAATATATCGCTTAACTGCTTCCATGTTTTCACCTCTATCTAATCTTATAATAAAAGAAAAATAACCGCAAGTGGCAAGATTGGGTTAGCAACGGATAACAGGATTAGGGCAGATGAAGCAGGCCAAACAGCCGAAATCCCCCTTAGTCCCCCTTTACGAAAGGGGGTAGACGCAGAACAATTTTTAGCCTCGGTAGGAGATTGTTTGTAGTTACCCTATATGCGAAGAGAAATAATGAATGAGCTTGCCCGATGGTTCTTTTTATTTGATCTTATGATACAGTTTATAGAGTAATTGTGACGATAACGAGGTAAAAAAAATAAATTTACAAAAATTACCGCCTTAACTTGCAAATAACTTGGAATCTCATTGATGCGAAAATTTTGTATAAATGTGAGCGCTTTGATTTAAAGTCACGAAAATCTATTTCATCAGAACAGAAATATTACCTGGCAGACCTGAGTTTTTATTTTGCAACCAACACAGATAACAGGATAAATTATGGTCCAGTGATGGAAAATATTGTCTATTTATATGCTTTATCGAAAGGTTATTCAGTTAGTGTTGGAAGAATAGGCAAGCTTGAATGTGATTTTATTCTTCGCGATAAGCAATCGGAGTATTCTTATGTTCAGGTTGCCATGACAATTCAAAATAGTCTTGAAACTGAAGATAGAGAATATGCTCCTTTAGAAAAAATCAACGATAATTATCCAAAATATGTAGTCACAAGAAATGATTTGATTCAGCGTAGAAATGGGATTATACATGTAAACATTCCAGCGTTCATGCTTGAAAACAAAAGCTTTTAGACGGCCTAAGTTTAATGAATTAGTGTTAGCAACGGATAACAGGATGAGGGCGGATGAAGCAGGCCAAACAGCCGAAAATCCCCCTTAGTCCCCCTTTACGAAAGGGGGTAGACGCAGACCAATTCATATTTGTTCCAATCTATTGTGTAGAAAATAGGTTCTGTTTTAGCTACATGAGAAGAGAAAAAATAAACCTTTTGGAAGCTTACAGAAACATTGCCATATAAAGAGGCATGGTTAATTTTTTGCCTTGTAGGCCTATGTTGCCAGCAGATAGCTTTATGCCTAATCTGATGGATTCATCAGAAAGAATATGATTAAGAGAATTGGTAGCGCCTCGGTTTGCTTTGACTTCTATTGGTATTATAGAACAATCCTTAGAAATAATAAATTCAATCTCTTGGCTACCGTCGTCACTGATGTAATAATTCAGATTCCAGCCATTACTTTTCAACATGACAGCGATCAGATTTTCATAAATTCCACCCTTGGCGGCTCCAGTTAATGTATTCTGGATAATAGCCTTTTTCATATCAAATCCAAATAAAGCTATAAGCAAGCCAATGTCAGCCATATAAAGCCTGAAAAAGCCTTCTTTTTCATAAGCAGCCAAAGGGTATTGAGGAATGGATACTGCATTGCACCAGTTCACAAGACCTGCATCTCTTAACCATTCAACGCTATTCTCATATTTTCTAGCTGTTGCTTTTTTTTCTACGACTCCGAATTGAAACTTTGTGTTTTCCTTAGACAACTGTCTTGGAATAGAAAGATAGCAATTTCTTACTTTTGGCTTTTCATATGTGCTGGCATACTTCAGGATATCGTCCATATAGCTTGCTAGGATATTTTCTTGTATTTTGTGGACTTCTCCAAAGTTTAGAGTGTCTATATATGTCTGAACTACAGCAGGCATTCCACCGACGGACATATATTCCCTTAGCAATTTAAGCATTTTATTATGTATTGCTTCGGGAACAATTGTTTGGGTTTCATAGTATTCTCGAAGATTGCTGATATTTTTATCGTTATAGCCGTTGGCCCATAAGAATTCCTCAAAATCAAGACTATACATTGTTATCTGCTTTTCATAGCCTACGGGGACTGAGGTTATTGATTTGTAATGAATGCCTAACAAAGAACCGGAAGCTATAACATCAATGCTTTCATCCATTGCCAGGAATTTTAATGCTGTTCTTGCATTGGGGCACATTTGTATTTCATCAAGGAATATAAGTGTTTTGTTTTTTATAAAATTAACATTTTTAATGGCAAAGGAAATTCTTTTCTTAATTTCTTCTGGAGACAAATCACCATCAAACAAGCTTATGAATTCTGGTTTTTCTATGAAATTTAAGTATATAAAGCTTTGATATTCATGCTTCCCGAAAAAATTTACAATATAGGTCTTGCCTATTTGTCTGGCACCTTTTATCAGTAAGCATTCTTTGCTTTTATGATTCTTCCATTCTAGCAATTCATTATATATTTTACGTCTGAGCATTATTTACCTCATCAATAATGATTGCATATTTTCAGGCTGTTTTCAAGATAAAGTTGCATATTTTCAGACTGGTTTTAGAATAAAGTTGCATATTTTCAGTCTTAGAATAAAGTTGCATCAGGGTATTCTGTTTCCAGAAATCACTTTGTGCTAGTCTGAATTCAGTCTTCATCACATTAGAAGAAGCCAATAGACAGTGGGCTATAAAAGAAAGCTTTATTTATGGTAAGAATATAATTAAACGACATCGGACTTGCTTATCGCTATAGGTCTAGTGAAGATTGATTGAGTAGAAATTCTTCCAGGGAAATATTCAATATTCCGTTTTGATCAGTGAAAGCCTTAAATGGTGTGTTTATTATAACTAATTTTTTAAAGGAACCAGGTATTTTTAGCAAGCTGTCGTATTCGTTAATTTTATGTTGCTCGGATGGTAGTTGGTTCATAACTTGTATGTAATATTCTTTGCTGGCTAATCTGGCAATAAAATCTACTTCCTTTTGCTTGTAAACCTGCTTGTTTTCTCTATTGCGTTCTCGTGTTTCCAACAAGCCGACATCGACTAGATAACCTCTGATACGTAATTCATTGTAAACAACAGTTTCAATACCAAAACCCAAGTCCTGCTGTCTAAAATTAATTCTCGCATTTCTTAGACCGACGTCTTCTGGATAATATTTAAATGGCGTAGTTAAATATTGTTTGCCTTTTATGTTAAATCTTTTTGCTGTTTCAAAAATGAAAGCATTTTCCAAATATCCAATATAAGAGAATACTGTCTCGTTATCTATTTTGATGTGCTTTTCTGCTAGTAATGTGCCAGCAAGACTGTTTGGATTTACTAGTGAGCCTGTTGTTGAGCATAACACATCAAAAAGGGCACCCAATTCTTCTGGTAATTTTACGTTATTTCTCTCAACAACGTCTGTCAGATATGTTTTATTAATAAGATCCGTCAGATACCTTATTTTTTCAATTTCATCCTGTTCGTTTATTAAATAAGGCATTCCGCCAAAGGCAAGGTAATCTTGCAACGCGAAATGTTTGTCACCTTCATAGATTTCATAAAATTCACTATATGAAAGAGGATGAATTCTTATTTCAGAACCACGATCCTTGAATCTTGTGGAAATATCCTTTGATAGAAATTCCGAATTGCTGCCAGTTATGTAGATATCGTAATTCGGGTGATTGTTTAAAGAGATAACTGTACCTTCAAATCCTTTAACAATTTGAATTTCATCAATCAAAATATAATATTGCAGATTTTCATTGTTACATCGTTTTTCGATATACTCACGTAAAGCCTTTCTTTCACGAAGTTCTTCAAATCGGTCATCGTCTAGTTCTACAACAATAATTTGCTCATCTTTTATTCCGACAGAGTTTAAGTATTTGCGATATAGGTTTTTTAGCAAATAGCTTTTACCACAGCGTCGAATACCTGTGATTATTTTTATATATGGATTATTGCGTTTTTGAATCAATCTTTTAAGGTATGCTGTTCTATTGGCTTGCATTTTTGGAAAGTCTTTCCGCAAAAAGATTAACTTGTTAAGTTTTTTGCGATTTAGATAATTATATTTATATAAAAATCTAGTGTCAAGATATTCGTAAAATATGTAACATGTTTGTTAATTGCAAAAGTAAATTCCTTAAATTTCTTTTACTTCTGCAAAAACAGATATTGAATTTACTCCTGTAAAATAAATTAGATTTTATCTGAATTGCGGCTTTAGTATTGAAATCGAAAAAGTAGAATTTTCTACTTAACAGTTTTTTGAAAAATTAAAAAGTGTTAAATAGAATAGATAAGATATGCAATAATAAAAGAACTAGATTAGCTTCATTGATGCATTTACCTGACTATTTCGTCTGTTATTTCCTTGGTGGACTGCAACGGATAACAGGATTAGGGCGGATGAAGCAGGCCAAACAGCCGAAAATCCCCCTTAGTCCCCCTTTACGAAAGGGGGTTAGAAGAAATAGTCCTTTATAAAGTGGGTTGAGGCAGGTCGATGAATG
>JAZUDR010000171.1:0-4551 GCA_045639725.1 Candidatus Avigastranaerophilus sp.
TAGAATAGGAATACTAGATGAAAGAAATAGAATTATCAGATAACTTTGACTATAAAAAAATAATAGGTTTTACTCTTCCTAACGTTCTTTCGGTTATTTTTATGACCATTTATACAATGGTTGACGGGTATTTTGTTGCAAATTTCGTGGGTAAACTTCAATTTGCAGCAGTTAATTTTATCATACCATTATTTATGCTGGTAGTTGTTGTTGCTACACTTCTTTCTTCCGGTGGTAATGCCTATGTTGCCAAAAAACTTGGCGAAGGAAAAGATGAAGCAGCTAAACAATATTTTTCAATGTTATGCTATCTGACGATTATGATAGGGCTAATTATATGGGCATTTTCCAAAATATTTTTAAGAGATATCCTAAGCTTTTTTGGAGCAAATTCAGATATTCTTGAGCATTGCATTGTTTATGCAAGTGTTGTAATGCCATTTATTCCTTTCTTCCTCATTCAGAATTTCTCGTCTACCTTTATGATTACTAATGAAAAACCAAAACTGGTTTTTGTTTGTAGTATGATTTCCGGAATAGCGAATATTATTCTAGACTATATATTTATCTGCAGATACAACCTTGGCCTTGCAGGTGCCGGATGGGCAACAGGTATAGCAGCATGCTTAGGCGGTGGGATTCCATTATTTGTATTTCTGCTAAATAGAAAAAATAAATTGTATCTTGGTAAATTCATCGTAGATTTTAAAGCCTTGAAAGAAATAATATATAATGGACTTTCTGAGGTTATTTCTAATGCTTCAGGTTCTATTGTAATGATTCTTTTCAATTACCAGATTGTTAAGTATGCCGGAAATGATGGTATTGCCTGTTTTGGTATTGTTAACTTTCTATTTGGTTTATTTGCTGGAGGATTATTTGGTTTTTGTTCCGGTATTTCTCCTGTAATAAGTTATAAATTTGGTGCTAAGAATTATATTGAGTTAAAAGAATTAATAAAAAAGATATTGATTATAATTGGAATAAACAGCTTTGTATTATATATAATTGCTGGTCTTTACGGCTTGTACTTTGCTAATATATTTATTTCTAATTCACCGGAGCTTTTGCCTTTAACTGAAAAAGCATTAAATATTGGTTCAGTAGTGTTGTTGGTTATAGGATTTGTAATGTTCGGGTCATCATTCTTTACAGCGATAAATGATGCTGCCACCTCTGCTAAGATAGCCTTCCTTTCTACTTTCGTTTTTGACTTAGGGTGTGTCGCTGTTTTGCCAATATTTTTCGGATTAAATGGTCTCTGGGCATCCTTGGTGGTATCCAGATTCTTGTCTACTATAATGTGTGCGTATTATTTAAATAAAAACTTTTATAAAAAATATCTCTCGGCTGATAACTGCTAACTTCTAGCTCCTAGCTCCTAGCTATAAGCTATAAGCTTTAAGCTTTAAGCTTCCGACTCTCGGCCAAGAGCCAATAGCTACCAGCCAAAAGCCTATTGAAACAAGCCTTATACTCGTTTGGTATTAAATAATATCCTGCTTCTAGCTATAAGCTTCAAGCTTCCGACTCTCGGCCAAGAGCCAATAGCTACCAGTCAAAAGCCTATTGAAACAAGCCTTATACATACTGTGAGAGAAAAAAACCGGGGCTTGTAGCCCCGGTTTTTGGCTTTCTTATGTTATCAGTGCCAGAACAGACTCGGTCATTGTGTTGGCCTGTGCAAGCATTGCTGTGCTGGACTGCTGCATAATCTGCGATATGGTGAAATTTATCATTTCCCGGGCCATATCCAGGTCCCTGATTCGGCTTTCCGCATCAGTTAGATTTGTAGCCATGCTATCCAGATCATTCTGGGTATAGTCTAGCCTGTTGGAGAACGCACCAAGCCGTGAGCGTTCTGCGGATACCTTGCTTAACGCACTATCTAGACGCTTTATTGCGTCTTGGGCTCCTTCTCTTGTAGACATATCCAGATTATCTATTCCTAGTGCTTTTGAAGACATGTCAGAAATATTGAGTCTCATATTCTGACCTTCATTGGCGCCAATCTGGAACTCAGAACTCTTGTCTACAACATGGATTTTGAATTTTTTGCTTTCAAATTCCGCCCTCATAAATGGTATGCCAATCTCATTATTGATATAGTTTATCTGGGCAGTATCCCCAGGATCTAATGCTGAAGTTTCAACTATAGCTTCCGGAGTTGCAGAGTCAAAAACAATAGAGTTATTCTCTATTTTGGCTAAGACGTTAACTCCTGCTGCTGATAATTGGCCATTGATTCTGTCTATGAGGTCATTTATTTCAAGAATACTTGCATTTGCGGCTGTTGGCTTGCCAAAGTCAACTACTGTAGAATTGCTTCCGTCTGAAACATTGAATTTTATTTCAGGTTTCCCGGAATAATAGTCATGACGAACGCCTTGAATGGCAACCGATGGATCTTTTGTTCCAACTACCGAACCATTATAAGTTCCGTTTGCGATACCTAAGTAGTTGGTGGTGTTTCTTGTATCGTATTGGCGAATAGTAAACTCGGTTGTTGGAGAATCTGGTGTAGCAACCTTTGTTATTCGGACTTCATTGTTTTCAATAGAGAAGGATAGACCAGTATCTGGGTTCCAGGCTTTATCACCATCCCAATTCTGCCAGAAATTAGTAATGTCATCTTCGAAACTTGCTACAACATCATCAAAAGAGTAATCTTGAGGTGAAGATATATTAACGTCGATATTGACCGATATTATACCATTATTTTTTCCTGGAAGAGATTCTATTGAAACCCACATATCAATTGGATAATTGGCAGCTCCATATCCACGGTAAGGCGTGTTCGGTATTCTTACAGCGTCAATAATATCAACGTTGGTTGTAATTTTTGCAGCACTTAACGAATCTGTAATCGCGGAGTCGAAAACAACGTCAACACCGTCAATGAGACCCTTCATATTCTGTTGCGAAGTTTTTATTGTTTTCTTATTTCCATAAATATCAGTTGAACTTACTTTCAGAACGCTATTACGTGACTCCTGAGAGACTTCGAAACCAAATGCTTCCGTCAGAGCCTGGTTTCCTAAGATGGAAAAGTCACCGGTTTCACCAATGGCACCGGAAGTAAGTGACAGATTACCACCTTTACCATCTGTTGTGGGATTAATATATTGAACGGTGGAGCCTTTTAAACCTAGACCACTTTGGCTGCTCATTGCACTCTGAAGTGCAGCGGCAAGCTGGTTGACGGTCATTTTCCCATCAATGGTTACTTCCGTCGATGCGTTGTTGCCGGTTAGGGTGAGTTGCTGTGGCGTTTCTAAGGTAAACACACCGTTGGAATCATAAAATTGTTCTATATCTTCAAGCTTTGTGGTTCCTGAAGCAAGTTCACCAGTATTTTTGTCCATGAACATATGGGTGGTTTGAACCTGCGAAGTTCCTCTGGTTAAAAGTCTTGCTTCTATTTCGTAATCACCGGAAACAGCTTCGCCACCGCTTAATACGCCGGTAACATACTGGTTGTCGCTGCTTACTAGGCCTGTCTGACTGCCGTCAAGGAGTTTCTTTGTGTTGAATTCTGTAGATTTTGATAAGTCATTAATAGAGGTTCGGAGTTGTCCGATCTCTTTTTGTATTTCTAGTCTGTCGGAAGAAGTTAATGTGTCATTAGAAGCTTGTACAGCAAGCTCACGCATTCTTTGAATAATGCTTTCTGTTTCTGCTAAGCCGCCCTCAGCCGTTTGAAGCATAGAAACACCGTCTTGGGCATTAAACTTTGCACGGTTTATGCCCTTAATCTGTGATTTCATCTTCTCGCTGATAGCTAATCCTGCTGGATCATCAGCGGCTGAAGTAATTCTCAAGCCAGAGCTAAGCTTTCCAATGGATTTCTCCATGTTGGAACTAGCTTTGCTCAGTTTGTTATAAGCTCCTAAACTAGTAACGTTGTTGTTAATTTTTAATGACATATGAATTCTTCCTTGAATTCCCGCAAAGACACGTCCTTGTGCCTGTTTCCTTCCCGGTATTAGGAAACAAACAACGACAATTTGGCCTAATTATCGTTATCTTTGTTATAGTTATCGGTATAAAATCTCGGTTAATTTAATTGAAAATATGGTATTTATGACTGGTTATTGGCTAAAATTGAATAAATACTTAAAATTACATATAAAAATATCCAATTTACTAAAATTTAAATATTTTTTATTCTTTTTTTTATAATATAAGGAGCAAGTATAAGATAAATTTCTTTGCTCTGCGAAAGTCTGTAGGAATTATTGCAACGGATAACAGGATATTGACGGATGAAGCATACCAAACAGCCGATTTACAGATCTTTTTTTACCTCGGTTTTAGATGGTTGGTGCTTTGCCCGCATAGACTTCTGCTTGGCAGAAACAATGCTGGCAAAGCACCTGTCCTCTAATACCCAAGACCTAATACCCAAGACCTAATACCTAAACATCGGCCTGCTTGGCTGTTTATCCGTTCTCATCCTGTTATCCGTTGCTAATAATTGGGTATTCAGAAATTGGCAGAGAGTAGGTCGAAGCAGCAGAAACCAAAACAATCCCCTCCTAGTCGCAAAGC
>JAZUDR010000172.1:0-2372 GCA_045639725.1 Candidatus Avigastranaerophilus sp.
TCTCCTTCGGTCACAGAAGTGCAAGACCAGCAGTAAATCAGTATGCTTCTGCCGACAATAACGAAATAGAAGCCTACCGCCAGGAAAACGCCGAACTGAAAGACAAGGTTGCCGCCCAGGATTCCGAAATCGTTTCTCTTAAAAACAAAAACGAAGATATGGAAGTCAGAATGAAGCGCCTTGAACGTTTGATTATCAAAATGTCAAAAGAACTTGATAACAAGTAACGAATAACAGTATTCAGACTTATTAAAAGCTGACTTGTGAGCCAAATCACTCATGAGTCTGCTTTTTCTAACTGGCAGGCTCATTTTTTCTTTAATTTAGTAATATTTACTATTGTGTATTTTTTGAATATAATATATATAGTGAGGTGTATTGTATGAGGTTAGAATTTGAATGGGATGAAGAAAAGGCGGAGATTAATAAAAAGAAACACGGAATTTCTTTTGAAATAGCTGCTAAAGTATTCTTAGATAAAGATCGCATTGAAATTTTTGATGAAGAACATAGTACTGATGAAAAAAGATATATTACAATCGGTAAGGCTGGCGAAGTGTTATTTGTTGTTTTTACTGAGCGTAATCCAAAAATACGGTTAATATCTGCTAGGTTGGCAACAGCAAAAGAAAGGAGACTTTATTATGGTATCTTTTGAATTAAACGAAAACAGTATTGTTACAAATGAAGAAAAAAACATGCTTGAAGAAGCAAAGAAGATGCCTGTTGTTTTTGATGAAGATTCTCCTGAATTATCTGTAGTTATGGAAAAATCTTTGTTAGAAGCAAGAAAAGCTAAGCCATATAAAGCAGAGCCAATTACTGTTTATGTGTCTCCAGCGACGATAGAAAAAGCCCAAAAAATAGGCGGCGATTATATTCAGTTCTTGAGTCATTTGCTTGATAAAGCAGTAAATGATTACGTTTAAAACAATTTCTCAGACAATATATTCAAGCAAATTTGCTTGTAGGTAAAACAGAGACAAGTTTCTAAAATTTCTATAAAACAGCCGTTTCCATAACCGAAGCGGCTTTCAAATTATGGGTTAAATGTACTCGATAGGTAAGGCAAGCAGGTTTTCGCGCAAGTAAGTTTTTTGGTCTACAAGACATAGTATAATACCGATGCCTCGTTTTTTGTTCCCGACTTTATCCAGAACTGTATTGGCTGAAGCCATATCAGACTTGGGATTTCCTGTCATTTTGATTTCAACTGGATAAATAATACCATCTTCTTCTATGATAAGATCTATTTCGTTTTCTCTAGTGGCTTTTTTATCTTTGCCTCTGTAATAAAAAAGCTCAAACTTATAGTCTTTTCCTTCGTTAGAAAATGATTTTAATATTTCCGATATAATAAAGGTTTCAAAGATATTTCCAGCTATAGCTGAATTCTTTAGAGTGTCAGGAGTTAGCCATCTGGTTAAATAGCAAGCCAGGCCTGTGTCGCGGAAATAAATCTTAGGTGTTTTTATAGCCCTGTTTAAAGCACTTGAGCTATAGGGCTGCAATAAAAATACAATACCAGTCCGTTCTAATATGGATATCCATGTCTTGATTGTGGGTTCGCTTACACCGATTTCACTGGCAATACTGGCATAATTCAATAATTCACCTGTTCTAGCGGCAACTGCAGTTAGAAATTTTGCAAATGTAACGCTGTCAGCAGTTATAAGATTGTTTATATCGCGTTCCAGATATGTGGAAACATACGAAGAATAGTATTCCTGCCAATCTCTGTCTATATCATATAGCTCAGGGTAAGAGCCTTTGTGTATGATTTCCCACAGATTATTGTATTTTTTCAGTGCTTTTTCGCGTTCGGAAAAATAATCTTCCGTAGGAACGAAATGTTTATTAAAGGATATTTTATATATTTCGCGCAAAGACAGACCAGGTAATTCTGAAATAGATATTCTGCCAGCCAGCGATTCGCTCATATCCTTTAATAATTCAAGCTTTTGTGAACCAGACAGAATGAAGAGGCCTCGTTTGTCCGATTCATCAACCTTTATTTTTATTTCTTCTAATATGCTGTTTTCTTTTTGAACCTCATCAATAAATAGAGGGCACGGATTGTTCAGGAAAAACAGCTTTGGTTCTTCTCTGGCTTGAATTCTAGTAAATCTATCATCGAAGTTGGCCATATGGTAATTATTGAATATATGCTTTATCAACGTAGATTTCCCAACCTGCCTTGCTCCTGTTAATAATAAGCATTTGCTGGTTTTGATTCTTTTTTTTAGAACATTTGTTATAGCCCTTTTTATATAAGTCATTATGCGCCTCTTTGTTTTTATCTATAATAATAAAATACAAAAATCAGCAACTTTCGTCAACGACTAATCTAAAGTCTGACTTTAGATTAGTCG
>JAZUDR010000173.1:0-26130 GCA_045639725.1 Candidatus Avigastranaerophilus sp.
GAGCGTATATATACGAACCCCACGCCCGAATTAAAGCAATGTGTACGTTTGTCCGTGGAACAGGGGCGGGTATATTAATAATGATTCCCCTCACGGCTCTTGTTTGCCTTTATATTTTTCTCTGGATGTCGCTCACGATGACACTTAGAGCATAGACTGATTAAATTAGTTCGTTCATATGCCAGCTCTGGAAAGTCCTCAAGATGCTTTATGTGATGAACATCACGAGCACCCACTCGTTTTCCATATCTCAAACACTCCTGACATAAATAACCGTCACGCTGCAGAACTATCTCCCTGACTTTCTTCCAGCGCTTACCGTTGTAGAACTTCTGGTTGTACTCCATTTAACTTCCTTGTTTTTCGAGAAGCACTCTAAAATGTCTCGATATTCATCATAGAACACAAAATCCTTCTCACAGACTCCTTTGCACTTCAGCCGGTTCCGTTGCCAGCTCTTGTCTCCAGTCCTAAGACACACACAAACGATTCTCTCCTTATGCAGTTTTAGGTAGACACTCAATTTTTTCATAGCAAAGAAAAGAGACGCCTCAGCCAAGCGTCTCTCTCTATCATTTAGTATTATAAAGGATTTCAGAGGTCCTACAGAACAGTGGTTGCTTTTCGAACCCAATAACATAATATCACCTTTTTTCTCCAAAAAGTGTATCACCTTTTACGAGTTTTTAAAACTGCGCTTTATGTTCTTCAAGTTTTACAGTAGTAATATATGGCGTACGTCCTATCTTATTAACACAGTTCCATGTAGGAAGCAATTTGCATCGCATTTCCTCACCCTTGCATCGTACAGAAACACGACCTTCAAAAGCTACGCCATTCTTTTCTCCAAATATACGACAAGCCACCATCTTAAACACTCTCTTAACGGTCTTCTTTTTAATTCTATCATTCATCGTTATCCACCCATACTTTTTTATACTGGCATCGTTTAATTATGCCCTTCTTTGCTTTATGTAACTGACTGGTTATATTATTTTCAGTAGTTCCTGAAAGTTTCGCCATTTCTCGGATTGATCCTGCAACAATTAAAGGAAGCTCATACTTATCCATTGTGATTTTTAAAAATAAATACATACCTCGACCATCTACTTTCGTCTTTTACCGACCTCTTCGTGTAAAAATAGCCAAGGATGTTCCTCCCTGAATAATCTAAGCCCCCAAGGAGTCCTATATTTGCAGTCTGATTCGTCAAAATCTTCTGAACAGTAGAAAGTTCCAGTCTCACTATCTCTCTTCAGATATTGGCATTTTTGGCCTCTTACGCACGGTCTTAAATCTCTATCTCTCATGCTCATTACCCACAAAGACAAACATAACAATAATAAGCGCTACAATTAAGCCAAACATTTCAAATTGCTCCTCTCAAACTCTTAATAGCCATGTCAAAAGCTCTTCTTTTTTCGCATACGTTGTCGCAATAGTCTTCAATTTCGTTGTGACCATTATCTCTATAGTCATCAAAAAAGCAATTTAAGCACACTAAGACAAATGAATCTACTAAGACCTCGCAAGCCGTTTCCTTTGTTATTCGTCTTGTTTTAATATTACACTCATAATCAGCAAGAGCTTCTTCAGCGCACTTCTTGCAGCACTCCCCAGTATTTCCTTCTGCCTCTGGAAGTCCACACGGTTTTCTCGGACAGTAATCGCTTCTTTCTATTATTCCTAAAAGGTCTTCTCTTGTCATTCTTCCACCTCTCGCATCATTCTTCTCCACTTCGCTCTGTTGTTTGCACAATCCTTGTTTTCCCACAACCACTTGATACAAGCTATATAAAATCTAATCTTTTTCATTCTTCCACCAACTTTCCGAATGGTGTGCCGTCTGCATAGGTAAAATACTTAAACATATCTTCCATATCAGCTGTAAGGTATAAATTCAAATGTTACGCCGTGTTCTTTTAAATATTCATAAATATCATCCAGGAACAGTTCTCCACGTTTCAGCTGATAGCTCAGCTCATCCACGTGCTGGTGAAGATCTCTCAGCTGTTCGTCGCTATAGTTGTATTCTTTAAGCAAAACGGAATATATTAAGCCCATAGCCATTGCTGAACCATTGCATGCAGCTTCATTCTTTGCTTTCTCCACCTTCTTTTCAATTCTCTTTTCTGCCTGCTGAATATCCCACTTTGTAGCTTTACCCAGCAAGGATTTCATTCCTAATTTGTCGCTCATAACCTCGACCATCCTTTTTTCTACTTTTCGTCTGTATTGCCCAGAATCATCCAAGCAATACAGATTACCAAAACCGCTAGTTGTATCATTTATTCCTCCGGCGCATCCTCTGAGAACTCTTTTAGAGCCTCTTCCACAAGATAAGGCCTGCACTTCTGCAAGATTTCCACAGATATGAACGCTTTATTGTTTTTTAAGACTTTCGCATTTCTCAGCTGCATATCAATCTCGGAAAGCATTTCGTCGGCAGTCATTCCATAACTACTCACTAGCCTCAACCTCTCTTCTAATATTCTCAAGGTTGCTTAGGGCCTTTTGGCGCCTTGTCTTCAGTCTATCCAGGAGCCTATACACCTTACCCTGTCTCAAATTCTCTACACCTTCATTGAAAGCATTGTTGAATCTTCCATAGATGAGACGGAGCTGTTTCAGCATAATCTCCACATCCGCAATCTCCTCAGCTACGTTTCCAAGGTTGTAGCCTGTATTACCTAAACCTCTGAGAAGATCTCTTGATACTGCCTGAATCAGTTCACCCATTTCTTCCATAGCCTTAATCTTCTGATTATGGTCACCGTATGCCTTAACCGCTTCAGCTAGAATATCGTCTTCTTTTGATTTCTTTACTGCTCTGTCGTCCCAGTATTCGTCTGCACAGACTTTTCTACAGTCTCCACCAAACTTGTCTATCAGTTCCGGTAGATTTTCATTGACCGCATCAAACTCCAGCCCCATATCAAAACAAGCAGCAACAGCAGCATCGAGCTCGTGGCCGGTTCTGCAGGTCCAAAGAATAAGGAACGCACCGTCCATTCTTTCCTTCTGAAGAGCTTCAATGTTTGCTCTTATCGGCTCTCCAATGTTCGGCCATGCATCAGCCTCGAAAAGAACACCATCAAAGTCCACAGCTATGACTTTATGGCCAACGAGTTCATAGAACTGCTCCTTGCTGTTTACTATCTGTTCCTCTTGAGGAATAGTTCTTTTGCAGTTTTCGCAATCAGGCTGGTTATCAATAACCAAATCCCCAGCGTTATCTATATGACCGGTGACACCACATCCACCTTGTGGACACGGTGTGCTACCAGAACCACCGGTTGCAGTCCATCCGTTTCCGCCACGACTAAACATTCCAAACATCTTAAGCCTCCTCTTCTTCGGAATCTATACGACTCCATTCTGCTTCTAGATCTTCCAGTTCCTTAAATACCGGGTCATTTCCAACGACTAAACTTCTTTCAGCATCTGCCATCTGATAGCCTAAGCTTTCAAGGAAGGCGTAAACATTTGTTATGTCATTGCTATCATTCCAGGTTGTAACTGTATGCCCACTACTCCATACATTCTTGTAGAATCTAGATGCAGAATCCTCTATGTGAGCATAAACAAACTGCAGCATTGTCTTTGCTGGGTCGGTTTGTCCAAGACCTAAAAGAAAAGCACGTCTGTTAGCTCTAAATCTCCAAGAGTGAGCCTCATCATCCTTTTCACTTGCTTCATAATATCCAGGAAGCATAGAATCAATATCCTCGCTTGTAGCTCTAGACTCCAGAACATCCACCATATAAGGAAGTACAACCTTAACAAACTTTTCAGCATCCTCGACCCTATAATTCTTAATAAACTTGCGACGAATTTCTTCAAACTGAACACCCTGATGATCAAGCTTTGTTTTAATCTGTTCAATCTTCTCTTCGATTGCATTCATTTTCTTCTGACGTTCAGAAGGTTCCTTCTGTTCGTTTAGCTTTTGCATCTTATTAAGGTCTTGTTTATAGAGGAATAGCCCACTAATGTTTTCAACATAGAAGTAGCGAATCTCGTTTGCATCTTCTGGCATTTTGAATTCATTCTTGTTGTAGACAGATACACTTCCCACCATTGTCATGGTTGTATAATCGGCTTGCTCTATTTTTTCAGCAAAGGTCTTTAGGTTTTTAATCCAGTCCTTTTTGAGCTCTGCATATCTCTGCTCATCCTTTGCCTTTTGCAAAGCATATTCGAAATTCTTAGTGCCTACTGCATCCAGTAACTTATTTCGCTCGTTAAGGTCCAAAACCTCGTTTATCTCGCATAATTGTGTAATTGTGAGTTGATTATCCGCTGAAAGCTTTTGAAGCTTTGTTTGATCCATTTTTGCCCATTCAGCACGCTGTTTAACTGTCTTCTGTGAAAAGCCTGTCTGTTCTGATATCTCTTTAGCCTTAATACCGGCGTCAAGCATCAGCTGAAAGCCCTGGGCTTGCTCAAAGGCATTTAGATCTTCACGCTGCATGTTTTCCATCAGCATTATCTGAAGCTGTTCTTCTTCTGTGAGAGCTCTAACCACACAAGGCACTTTCTCAAGCTTTGCGTGAATAGCAGCACCCAATCTTCTGTGGCCAATGATGACCTTATAGCTTCCGCTTCCATCTTCTACAACAGTGAGTGGCTGAAGAATGCCTTTCGCTTTGATGCTTTCTGTAAGTTCTTCCAAGTCCCCTAAATCCTTTCGAGGATTCTGAGGATGAGCCTTCAGCTTTGCTACGCTTATTAATACGATATTGTCCATAACTTCCTCCATAAGTCTTTCTAATCTTCTTCATTTTCATTTGTGATAAAACCGCCCTTTTTTGCTACCCTGTACAGATATATGTACTGCCACCGCCTCCAGGTGCTAATACTGGCAAAGTCTGGCCACGGCTCTTTAAATACAACGTGGTCAAACACCGGTCTTTGATATGGCCTCGGAAGGCTCAGCATCGGTTTATAGATGGCATCGAGCTTGATGGCTACGTCCATCATCTTCATAGCTACACTGCCTGTCGGATCTCCAATTCCGCTACCGTGTGGCTGTCCGTCCCTTACAGGGCTTCTCCCTAGCAGTGAGTTATACTCTTCGAGCATCTTCGGATACTTTCTGCAGAAGCGCTTCACCTCTATGTAGACCGAGTGCTCCAGTTTATATGCTTTAATATCAACCATCATCAGCCCCCTGCATAGCTGTTATCTTTCTCACTATGCTTTCCATTCTCTCAGGAGGTAAAGACTCGCCAAAGACTTCATCTTCACCCTGTCCGTTATTAAGATATTTTTTATTTCTTATATTCTTATATTCTTCTATTGTTGTTAGTTGTTTGTTAGTTGTTTGTTGGTTGTTTGTTACTTGATTGTTAGCTACTGAGTTAACTAGTGTGTTAATACGAGGCCCATCACACTGGTAAAACTCGTAATTTTCAACATTTATAACCGTAAACCTGTTTGTTGTTGTGCATGTTATTTCGTGTGTTGATTTTAGCTTTTTTAATGCAGTCCTTACGTTTTGCTTTGAAAGCCCTAAATCATCAGCTAAATGTTGAATTGAAGTAACAAGAGAACCCCTCGGAACAGCACGCCCTTTATATCTTCCATCCTTCCAGTTAGCTGTCCACACTATGTGAAAAAAGACTCTAGAAACAATCGGGTCTTTATACCATTCCCAGTCAACAACAGAGCGACTCATTTTCACCCAACCAACGTTTTGCTCTACGTCCATCAGATCTCCTTCACACGGATTCCTTTCAAGTAGAGTAAGAGCTTTCGCTTTATTACAAAAACATCGTAAGCTGTACTGTCTCGAAATCCTTTAACATCCTCGACCACTAGCTTTCCGTTCTGAACATAAGAGAAGTCGGCAATATAGTTAACCGCTCTCTCCAGAACCTTGCCTTTCTTAACTCCACCACGTGGTCCAATGGTGTCAGGCTCTCTTTGCGCTGGTATTAATTCAAAAGATGGCTGAAGCTTTAAGTCGGATATCTCACCGGCTGCAAGCATCTTATTCAGCTGAAGGAATCGCTGATATTCCTTCTTGCTGTCAAACTCTCCGTCCTTTGTCTTTATCTTGTGAGCAAAATACTTAAAATTACTTGGCGACATCTACATCAAACCCCCTCGCCATATCGAAGAAGCTGCCCTGCCTTCCATCACGTCCTTCTTCAACAATCTTTGAAGCTCTCAGTTCTGGATGCTTTTCCTGCACCTTTCTTCTTAATCTTGAAATTGTCTGAAATGATGCAATGTCTCTATATTTTGCTGTAGGAAAGTTTAAGAAGAAGCTGATAGCACTTTCCAGTCCGATTCTTCCTGTTAGATAAACACCATAAAGACGTTCATCAGAATCTCTTGCTTCAGGATTCTTCACGAGGATTTCCTCGACCTCGTGCATTATTGTCTTTGTGTTTAGCATCTTCTACCTCCTAGAATGGAATGTCGTCATCTGCTACTTTAGAAAAGCCTTCTGGTGCTTGTGGCTGAACATCAGCTGCAGTTTCCGCCGGTGCTTCTTCAGTCTTCACTAATTTAGGCGTAAATGTTACATCAGTAACAACAACCTCCGTTGTGTAGATTTTTCTTCCTTCCTTTTCATAGGATCCTGTTTGTATTTCTCCCACAACTCCAATAAAGTCACCTTTATGACAATACTTTTCAATCAGTTCAGCAGTCTTTCCGAAAGCCTTACAGCTAGGAAAATCTGTCTGTTCTAAATTTCCACGACGAGTAACTGCAAGAGTAAAAGTTGCGATGGCATACTGATTTGTGCCAGTTGTCCATCTGATCACCGGGTCTTTCGTGAGTCGACCCATCATTTGCACGCTGTTCATTTGTACCTCCTAGAACTTTACGTTGTTAGCTGTAACCTCTACTGTTACCATTTGCTGTGTCCAAGTTTCGGAAATAACCACATCAACACCGCCACACATCACGTCATTAATGATGCATCTCAGCAAGTCATAATGTGCGTGGTTTTCCTCGACCTTCTTGTCTGCAAACGTCTTATTGACTGCCCACACCTCGTCAGCCATCATTTGTATTAGTTTCTTAATGTCCATCTTTATCCCCTCCAGACTGGCGAAAAGAATGCCAGGAACAGGCAAACATCAAACGCCACACTCAGAGCTACTACACAAAGACCAGCTCCAAGATTCTTAAAACACTTCTTATAGTTCCATCTATACTTCTTTTTATTCATAGCGGCCTCCATTCCACCACTTAACAAACGCCTCAGCCGGCACTCTAAACTTACCATTTTTTACCCTCGGAAGAACTGGACACCCTTCAGTGTTTAAAACATGAATGGCAGCTTTTCTTCCTAATCCTGTGAAGCTCATCACTTCCAAGACTCCCCATGTTCCTCTAATCATTTTTACCTTCCTTTTTGGTTAAAACTTTCTTAACCTATTAAGCAAAAAAAATACGGTCTATTTCTTCCTGCTTTAGCTTCAGAACTCCCTGCACCGTCTTAATCTCTTTCAGGTTCCAGTCAACCTTGCCGGTGAGCCTATTCTGTAGGCTTTGCACTGTGATTCCAAGGCTTTCAGCTATTACCATTTGAGTTACACCCTTATTTTTCAAATGGTAGTTGAACAGATCTTTGTTCATTATCTCCTCTCCTTTCTTATTTTTTATGGTTAAAACTTTCTTAACCTCATTATAAACAGTCAATTATATAAATGCAAGTGTAATTTGTATTTTTTATAACTCCGCTTTATAATAGCCAAAAGGAGGAAAACCCATGCAGAACCCAAAAGACGTACACGTCAGAATTAGAGAGCTTCGTGAGCTCAGAGGCCTCTCACAGAATGAGCTCGCAGAACGTGCCGGCTACGCTTCAGGCAAGGCTATGATTTCACAAATCGAAAACGGCAAAATACAAATCTCATCTCCAAGGCTGCACGCACTAGCCAAAGCATTAAATGTCACACCTAATGTCTTGCTTGGCATAGATGACGGCCTCGAAGATCTAAATTCTGAAAACGCCTTAATTCTTTCCAAACTTAATCAGCTGAATGAGGAAGGGCGAAAAATGGTGCTTGAATATGTTGATTTTATTTCAAGCAATCCAAAGTACACGGCACAGAAGGAAGTCAGCACACCTGAAAAGCCAAAAAACGTCCATCACAGAGAAGAAATCCTCACGCCTGAGATATTAGTCGCTATTGCTGAAATAAACGAACAGGAAGCAAAAGAGCGCACTGAGAAGGAAAAGAAATAAGGCCACACACTTTGCTTATTGGTCAAAAGGACAGTATTAAAAAATAAAGGATTAAGAGAAAATGGCAAAAGCAAAGAAACTTCCATCAGGCTCGTGGAATATAAGAGCCTACACACACACTGAAAACGGTGTGCCAAAATACGAAAGCATTACAGCTGAAACAAAAGCAGAATGCGAATGGAAATATGCACAATTCAAGAAAAAGAAGAAAGAGCTGAAGAGAACTCCGAAAAAATTAACAGTCCGTGATGCAGTAGACAACTACATCAAGCAAAACGAAGGAATACTATCACCTAAAACATTGACCAGCTACGAAGGCTGTATGAAAAACGGATTTTTAAGCCTTCAAGCAATGCCGGTGAAAAAGCTCACACAGGAAATTGTTCAGAACGAAATACAGAAAGAAGCAAAAAGAAAAGCTGCAAACAAAAACAGCACAATATCTCCTAAAACAGTGGAAAATGAATGGGATGTTATAAGCTCTGCATTGAAAGCTATCGGAATTGAATTCAATGTGAAGCTTCCAAAGTATCAGCCAGATCTTTACTTACTCCCACCTCCTAAGGTTGTCGTTAAAGCAGTAAGAGGAACAGATGTAGAGCTTCCATGTCTTATGGCTATGTGGCTTTCATTAAGACTTTCGGAAATAAGAGGATTAAAAGCCTCAGCTGTTTATGATGGTTTTATATTCGTGAACCAAACTAAGGTTTGTGTTAAAGGTGAAGACATAGTGAAGCCATTAGCTAAAACCTCAGCTTCTAAAAGAATTGTCGAAGCACCGCCTCGTGTACTTAGATTAATAGACGAAACTCCTGCAATGATTAGATATATCAACGAAGGAATTGACGGCTACATTATAGACTGGCCTGAGAGCACGTTAAGACACCGAGTTTATTACACAATGCACACTCACGGCCTCGACCTTGGTCTTCATAAGCTCAGACATATGTACGCATCAGTCTCTACAACTAAGCTGAAAATAGACGAGAAGACGACACAAACCGGCGCTGGATGGTCCAACGCCCAAACAATGAATAATATCTATCGACACACCTTCAACGAAGACTTACAAAGAGCTGCAAAGCTTAGAAATGACTACTATGAAGGCATCTATGAAGAGCTAGAAGAGGAAGAAAATTCAAAAAACTAGCAACAAACATATGAAACGACCCACCAAGAACGTTGAAACTCCAACGAACGGACGTGGGTTCGAGTCCCATGTCCTGCGCCAATAAGCAAAACCCCAGAATTTCAACATTCTGGGGCTTTTTCTTTGGAATTTCAAGCTTCACAGCTTTTCAATTTTTTGTGTTTTGGTTCCGTTTGATGCCGTCTTGTCCCATCTTATTCCTTGAATTTTTCAAAAACTAGCAACAAACTAATGAAACGACAACGTGAAAATATATGAAACGCAGCACAAAAAGCCACGTTCGGCTACGCTCGGCTACAAAAAAAGCAAAAAGACCGCCAGAAATGGCGGTCTCTCTACTTTAATGAAGGCATATAAATGTACAAAGCTTATCCCAATAATAAGCAGTGTTTGCTATTTAGTTCTTGGCTGCATGTTCAAGATCTGCAATTCTATTATTTGCAACTTTAATCTTTTCACTGAGAAGCTTCAGCTCTCCTTCAATTACTGGGATTCTAGTAGCAAAGTCATTATGCTTCTTTACTTCCTGTGCTAAGTTGTCGATTTTTACGTTTTGAACTTCATTCTGTGTATGAAGCTCCTGAGTCACCTTGTTAACTGTTGTGTAGCCGGTGATAATAACACCGACCAAAGAAATAACGGCTATGATAATTGATTCTGTCATTCTTTGCTACCTTTCGTCGAACTCGTAAACAATTCCATTAAACGAATAAGGAAGCTTAACACACCAGCCCACATGGATTCCCCAGGAATAGCGCCCACATTCAGCTTGAAGAGGTACGCCATTCACAGCGAAAGCATAGCAAGCCAGCTCTACCAAGTTCCGAACAGTCTGATAAAAGGCATCAGACACCGGCCCGAATTGAAGGTCAAAAGCACAGGCATACAGATGCAAGCTGTTAGAAACTCCACCAACTTTCTTGTTATAGGCCTCTTCACGCCATCCAGATCCGCCCTTCTGGTCCTTTGTTCCAATAGTGAGTGGCATCTTCAGGCGATCTCTTAAAAACTCAAGACAGTCCAGCGCCCTCCAAGAATTGTAGTTGCTGCCACTGTACATTTTCATTTTTATGCTTGTACTGTTCAGATAGTTCCAAATCTCATACCAGGCAAAGTGGCTGGAAGCCATATCAGTGCCTTTTATTGTTGCATCTATCCAAAGTCCCTGAGGAGTCTGAAAAAGAGCCTTTGCTGTAGAATTATAAGCCATTTACTTCACTTCCTTAAAATAAAAACAGCCCTTACGATTCAAGAGCTGTTTTTCTAAAATCTACATTATTTATATATAGGTGGATTACAGATATTTATTCATGCATCCACCTCCGGCTCTTTGTAGCCTAGAATATCCTTGAATGTTATAAAAGCCTCAAAACAATAACGGCTCGAAACAGTAAATATCACCGCTACTATTGCAAGATCCCTAAATACTTCTGCATATACAGCTGGAATGAGCCAGCCCACCTTATCAGCGAAAAATGGAATTGCAGTCACTGATAAGCACAGCAGAGAAATACCAAACAGAAAAGCTACAGCTTTAGCCACTCCATTCAGGAACTTCTTCCAACTCCATTTTTCATGCAGCAAGGCGATATTATTATAAAGAGAAAAGCACATATTTGATAGATAAGCGCATAAGAATATAGCTAAACCCACGCCTATCTTGAAAAGATTCCCCATAAATAACTGAAATAATTCTTTCATACTCCACCTCTTAAAAATCAGTCTACAAAACCCCTTCACAGATCCTTACGAATCCCTTAATGGGTAAACCTCGACCATGGTTTTCCATCATTTTCGTGAAATCACGAAAATGATTATTCTCCCAGAAGAGCTTCTACTTCGGCTCTCCATTTGCTTGGCACTTCTTCAAGTGTCATTGTTCCAGCTAAAATCTTTCTTAAATAAATCTTTGCCATAGTTACTCTCCTGTTATCATTTCCGCAAGTTCTACTAAAGCGTCTTGAATTTCGGCAATTTGTTCCGCAAGTGCTGTTGTGTCCATTTCGTTTTCTACTACCATTTCGCTCACTTCAATGAGAGCGTCCTCAATTTCGGTAAAGCGAACTTCCTCGGCACTTGGCTCTGGTGTAGGCACGTTGTTTCGGTCTTGCTCAATTTCTTCTTCGTTACGTTCTACAACTTCGCCATTGATGTACTTAAATGTCGGTATTCCGTCCATAGTCATAATTGACTTTGGGAAATATGGCATTTCTACTTCTTGCGGTGTTATGCAAAACCAACCGTCCGCAACTTGCAACATTTCTTCGCCTTCTTCGTTTATGGTTTTAACTGTTACAAGTTCCTCTAATTCATCAGCAACAATGCGGTTTTGTTCATCAATGATAATATATATTTTTGATTTCATAATACCCACCTCTTATACAAATGTTGCTATTCTATGTAAGCTATATATCCAATGCGAACTTTGAGTTGTTGTAATTGTCAAGGTTTTTGTTGCTGTGTCATATGTTACACTGCCTTGCAAAATTCCTACATTGTCAAAATGCACAACATTAGCCTCACTTGATCTTATAGTCAAATACATATGCAACATAACCCCATTAACGGTACTTACACGAGCAATAAATTCATATATTGCTGCGTTATCAGGCTCAACATCATTAAAAATAAATGTATTACCTGGCCAAGCTCGTTGTAAGTTTTTATGTGTACTAATCGCATATGGGTGTGTGGGTTTGCTTGCAAAGTCATCAGAACTATCTGCCGTACTTGCCATACCTTTCAACAATTCCACCTCATAGTTTGGTGCAACATCATTTGCAAGGGTGGAAACATTACCAAGTTCAAGTTTTACAGCTTTAATTGTAATTGGTGTCTTATAAGTTACGAACACATTTGACGTTGAGATTGTTCCTCCAACTCCAAGTCCTGCACGTATAACACTATTATTTATTGATATTAAATCAAACCAAGTAATACTAACAGAATTTGGGAGTGTAGCTGTTGCGGAATACAACGTCCCATTTGAAAGCAAAACAGTTAATGTTACCGTCTTTCCAAGTATTTTTTTTAAAAGTTCCGTGCTTAATTGTTGAATACCACCACCGTTTAAAGTGATAGTCTTGTCTTGATTTACCGTTACGCTTGAATTAGAAGTAGCCTTCCACCTATCAACAAAATATCCACTTGTTACACTTGTTGCCCCTCTTTGATTAACAGTAAACCACGGATTATCAAGCAAGTTTGGGTTGCTACCGCCTGCGGAAATATTCGCCCTTGCTTGTGCCTTTGCACTGTCTGGTAACTGTTGTGCCTGACTAAACAGTACAGCACCTGCGCTTCCTGGTGGTACTGCAGATTTTGCAACCTGCGCCCAATACTTGGCATTGTTATCATATGTCGGATCCCCACTCGCAACCTGCACACCGCCACGTGTTCCAGAAGACCACGCTTCTGCATTATGCGCATTTACTTCTTGGAGCGCATTATCCATTTCAGGCCCAGATAACTGGGATATAAAATCAGCCATACATTAAGCCTCCTCTGTGTAATAAACTAATACAAAACCATCAGCACCTTGTCCACCCTTAGCAGAATTTCCGCCTCTTCCACCGACAGCTTGTGGCGCAAAGTCATCATCTAAAAAGGCCGGCTTGTTCATTCTTGCAGAAGCTCCAGCGCCACCACCGCCACCACCTCCGTCAGAACCTTTTCCGCCACGGCCATACTCTGTAGCCTGCGCTGGCTGCACTGCATTAGCTCCATCGCCACCATTACCGCCACCCCTGGAGTAGAAGATCCAGACACGACTTCCTTGTACAGAATATCCTACATATATTCCACTCGGATCTGATGCATCATCACCACTTGCGCCAGCAGAAGAACCGCCACCGCCACCGCCACCAGCATTCAGGTACCATGTTTTAGACCTGTCAGCATTCTGCTGCATCGTTGATACACCATCTGTAGACTGACCACCAACAAAAGACTTAACAGTTTCACCATTTTTTCCACTGTTCGCAACTGGAGGCGCAATCGCCAAAGCTGTTGCTGTTCCTCCAGCTCCTCCGCTTCCGCCATTTGCACCATTTTCGCCTTGCATGCAATAGACAGAATTATCTACAAAATTGACATAGACACCGGCAAGGTCGTTTTCGTCACTTGTAAAGTTTCCAAAAGTAGTATGACCACCTTCAGAACCCCTACTCGCAACAGCTCCGCCCTCACCACCGACACCAAGTGCAACAGAATAAGAATTACCCAAAGTAATAATCGCAGCACCATATCGCTTACAACCTTCACCACCAAGACCGCCAAGGCCGCCAAGGCCTCCAGCACCTGCAGCGCCACTATTATAAGTAATATATTGATCATACGGATTGCTCGCCGTATAGTCGTACATAACCATACTGCCCAAACCAGCGTCGCCACCATTTGCACCATTTTGGCCACCATATCCACCAGAAGCACCACTGAACATAACAATGTATGCCTCTTTACCTCTCAACTCTTGAGGAACGTTCCATGTTCCGTTTAAGCCTCCAAGTGTGTTTTTATCAATAATCAAATATCTGTTATACGTATTACCAAGAAATCTTGGACGCCAGTCTGTTGAAATCTTGCTGACAGCCTTTAAGTTCTTGCTAATATTAATATCCAGGTCTTTTATATATCCAATCTGAGTTCTGATTCGTCTATATATGTCAGGAAGCTGAACCAGTTCTCCTGTTTTTTCATCATCAAAAACAAAAGAAGCCTCGACCTCGTTGGCTTCTGTATAATACGAAATTATTCTATTTAAGCAATTTGTAGAGTTAAGCGGTGAGACAAGTGTTGCATTCGTGAAATTGACTTCTCTGTTTTCCACTGAAGAAACACCTGTGAGCCTTCTAAGCTGTCGCTGCTGGTGCAAATAAGGCTTTCCTGCCACTCTAGCTCTACCCACATCAGATGTTCCGATAATCGCATAATTCTCATGCGATTCAATAATAAATGTGCTTGTGATGTCGTTTCCGTTTGCATCATAAGCACGAAGGTCATACATCGGATCTCTGAAAACAATCTCTTGATGGTCTACAGTTATAATATCCGATAAGTTATTAAACACATCCTGATATGGAGTGCCTGAACCTTTAAAATATTGATGCTCCACTAAAGTTACAGCTGTAGCTTTAGGAACTCTGAAATTATTTCCGCCTATATAAGTTTCACTTACTGCAATCTCGTGAGCTGTGTCTGGCTGATTAAACGTAATAAACGCCTCGCCATCTTCAGTCTTCAGAATAGCTGCACCAGTAGCAAAAAGCACTTGCTGCAGATTCTTTCTTGCAGTGTCTTTCGGCAAATAACCCTGGATAAGCATCGTTTCAAATATCGGGTCAATCACAAAGACCACATCTCCAACGATGTCTCTTATAAGATCTGCGACAGTAATAGTTCCCTCGACCCCATAAACACCGCCATAATGTGTCTTATAAGACAAAAGACCAACAGAAGAAACAGCAGTAATCGTAAATACGTTAGCATTAACCTGCTCAACATCAGAAAGAAAGAACTTCCCAACCAGCGCCCCATCATGCTTGAAGTAGACTGGCGTTCCATATTGATATTCAAGTATGTTTTGCTCACCTACAACATAACCTTCGTCGTATTTTGTCTTATACCATTCAAGAAATTTCGTATAGATACGTCTATTTCCTGCAGCATCAGACTTAACATTGACCTGCAGAACGTCTTCCTCAATGGTGTCCGATATTGGCGAATTTACCAAATATGCATTACCCGATATTATTTCGCTGTCTATAAAATGAAAACGAGGGCTCGCAAGCTCCCCGATATAAATCTCATTCATTTAGCCACCTTCTATATGCTAGATCTTTGTGGTTTTATCGGAATAAATTGAACACTTAAGCCATCCCAAAGCTGTGCAGCACCTTGTATTCCTTTAAATCTATCCCTGCCAGCTAAAACCTTACACTCGAAGGTTATAGTTGACTGATTATACGGAAGTGTAACAACGTGCTTTCTATTTGGAGAACTGATAGCTTCAAAGAAATAATCATATGAGCCTCTGTTGTTTGGGTTCGGCTTGACGGTCATAGAATAACCGTAACGTGTTCCGATAGTGTCATCTATATCGGTTCCATCAAGCGCAAAACCTGCATTCTGTCCTTCTACAAAGTCGAATGATCTCTCCATTGAATCAAACTCAATCCAAACGTCATAAGCCTGACCATCCATTGTTATTCCTAGTTTACCCATTTAATTACCCCATCATGCTAGGTCCGATTCTGTTTGTTTCATATACGATAGCCGGCTGAAGAACTCGGCCAAGCTGCGCCAAGCTTCCTTCGAAGTTGACTGTGATAGATGGCTGCACACTTCCCATAGCACCTGAAACAGCTCCAGCCACATCAGAAGCTGTTAAACCTGTTGCAGTTCTCGATGCTACCGATTCCACAGCATTTTCTAATGAAGGCATAGATTTATAAATTCCTTCATTCCAGAGGTCAATCATATCTGGAGCAAATGTGTGGAAGTTTGACAGAGGGCCCTTCTTCGGTTCTGAAAAACCAATGAAGTCCTTAACTGTCTGAGCTACGCTCTTCACAGCATCTTTTACAGCTCCAAGCTTTGCCTTGATTCCTCCGATAAAGTTATCAATCAAATCTCGGCCCCATGTAACCCCAAGAGTTATAAGCTCAGCTGCACCTTCTGCTAATGTTCTAACAAGCTCAAAGATGATAGTTCCTGCACCTTTTGCTATCTGTGGAAGGCTATCAACTAAGCCCTTAACAAGACCAGCAACAAGCTTTACTGCAGTCTTTACAATCTCAGGCAAGTTGTTAATCATTGTTGTCACAAGAGTCGTAATTAAAGACACCGCTTGCGGAATCAATGAAGGAATCATCTGCGCCAAACCATCAGCAAAACCGTTTACTATTTCCATAGCTGTCTTTACAAACTCAGGAAGGTTTTCAAGAATGAACTTGATGCCCTTCTCAATCAGTCCGCCAATAGCTTCAGTTACAGCTGTTGTGTCTCCGAGGTTCTGAGCTACATCTGTTAACGTTGTCAGAACTTCAGTAAGCACCGGCGCAAAAGCTGTCCCCAGGTTATTTTTAACGGCCTCGACCGTCTTATCGAATCTCTGGAAGGCATCATCTGCAGCGCCGTTTGTCGCAAGCGCTGTTTCGTCCATTACATAACCGACTTCGTGCGCTTCGTTTGCAAATTCCTTCAACCCCTCAGATCCAATGTTGATAATTGGCTTTAAGGAGTTAGCAGACTTGCCTAAAACCGCCATCGCAAGAGCATCGGCCTCTGTTTCGTTTTCAACCTTGCCAAGAGCATCAATCAAATCGTTGAAGACGTCCTGATTATTTCTCAGCTGTCCACTCTCATCTGTTACGCTAACGCCAAGCTTTTTGAAAGCATCAGCTGCAGCACCAGTTCCACCTCTTGCAGAATCCATTGTCTTTGTAAGCTTCTGCAATGAGCCTGAAATCGTATCAACAGAGACATCTACAAGCTCGGACATGTACATATATTCCTGAAGAGCATCAGTCGACAGGCCCGTCACTGTTGCAGTAGTCAGAACTTCGTCGGCATACTTTGAAGAACCGAACGCCAGGTCTTTAAGACCCTTAGCAAGTTCTTTCACTCCACTTATAACAGCCTCGCCTATAACTTCAGCCTTTAAAACATCGCCAAAAGAAAGAGCAGACTTCTCTGCCTTTTCCATTGAATCGGATGCTTCGTCCGTTTCTTCGCCAAGGCTGTTCATCTGCTTTTCTAAATCCGCAATAGATGCGTTCGTGTTATTAAGTTGTGTGCCTAAATCGTTTACAACTTTAGCCTGTCTGTTATAAGCGTTTTCGGCCTTTATAATTTCCTCAGTGCTTGCGCTCTCGCTGTTCTTTGCTTCTTCTAATGCTGCAGCAAGTTCGTCGAGCTTTTGCCTTGAAGAATCATACTGATCAGAAAGAATCTTCGACTTTTCTTTTGTCGCATCCATCTGTCTTCCCAGAATATCAAGCTGTCTTGCTGTGGCCTCTTCCTGGTCATCCATTCCAGCCATTTCAGCGACTGCCAGCTTCATTTCTGATTGCAGGTTTTTTATTTCGGAATTAATACCAGTGACCGCAGTTTTGAACTCTTTGTCTCCAGATACCCCAAACTTAATACCAACATCTGTTGCCATTAGAACATCCTCATCATTCTCATGAACTCTTCTTCATCACTGTGCACTTCTTTCGCTCCGTGCATCAGCTTATCAATATTTATCAGAGTCAACAAATAACCGAATGGCATCAAAAGACATTCGTCATATGTTAGCCCTATACTTAAACCACCATATATTAGCCACTCAGTTAAGCGTCCTGAGTGGTCAGTGCGTTTTTTCCTGTATCAAGCTCCACGTCTGGTTTTGAGGATTCCTGCACCGCATTTTTAAGCTGTGCAAACATTTCCTTATAGTCTGTTACGAGTGTCTCATCGAGTAGATCTTCCAGACTTGGAGGTTCTGGGCATTCCTCGCCCATTTTCTTGGCATACTTATAACCAGCTTTGAGCATTTCAGCTAATAGCCAAAACAGATCTCGAATCTTGCCTTTTGCAAAAATATCGTTCAGCTCTTCGTCAGTCGTTCTGCCATTTCTATCTTCTAGAGCTACAAGAACTCTAGTCGACAAGCATGCAAAATACTTCTTGCCGCCAATAGTTACAACACCAACTTTGTTCATTTTTTCATCCCTTCAATTAATAACAAAAGGGCGTCGATATATTTATCGACACCCTCTATTATCTTGCGCCAAATCGCCGTTTTTTCGGCATCTTTATCGCTATGCTACTGGTGCAGCCATCCAGCTTTCAATAACTGCGATTGCTGCAGCTTCTGTTTCAAGAAGTCCAGACATCTTCTTCCACTCGTGATATGTGGAGTTATCCTTGGAAACAGTTCCTTCGATTGTTGGAGTGTTCCAGGAAATTGTTTCTCCCTGTGTCTCAAGAGCTTCAGAAAGATTTGAGAACTTAACCTTGTTGAGCATGATAGCCTGATATTTTACAACACCACCAACCATAGCCTTTCTGATAGCTGCGACACCCACATAAGGAATCTGCTGCCTATCATCGAAGTGAAGAACTTCCACGGAAGCTGTTCCGATAGTTTCAGTAGTCTTTGTAACTCCAAGGAGCGCTACAAGAACAGTAGCATCCAGTTCTGTTGTTCCGATGGAAATGCTACCACCTGCGAACTGAGATTCGCTTTCAGCTGGAGCATTGTCACCATAGAGCACGTTATCGCTACCACTGTCAAGGGTTAAATCCCATGTGGTAGCTTTACCCATAGAGGTTGCGCCTGCATATGCGCCAGTGCTCTCATTGTATGCAGAAAAATATGGTTTTGAAAGTCCTATGCTTGCCATAGTTTAACCTCTTTCTAATTTTTCAATTTCTTTTGATATAGTTTCTTGAACTGCATTCACAGCTTTTGTCTTTGATTTATTGAGCGCCGGTCTTACGAACGGATGCTTTTGTGATACTGAGGAACCGCTTTCAATGGATCTAGCGACTAGAACATTAGGTTGTCCTTTCGGATACTTCTTTGTAACTATATCGTTATATCCATTGAATCCTATTTTGACGTTAACAGAACCGCCGGTTTCATCCATCCCAGAAATACCAAGGCCCATCTGAAGACCTCGCTTCTGAATCTCATTAAGGCCTTTGAGCTGTCGCTCGTCGGTTGCCTTACCATGATCAACAGGAAGCTCATCTATGGCATCTCTGACAGCATCGGTAATAATGGCAGCACCATCATACACACCCATCTTAATAATGGACGTGGCCTCTTTCTCTAAAGACTTCATAAAACTTGCGAACGATTCTATTCCTGATACGTCAAGTTTAGGCATATTCCCACCGCCATTCGTAATGAATAATGCCGGTGTCTTCTTCATACTGCACAGAGTTAAGCTCTACACTGCATCCAATACCCTCTAAAGCTGTAGAAACGCCATCAAACAGCGTGTCAAATTCAGTTTTGGAGTAAATATCCACCGTACCCTGAATAATGCCCTCACAAGCCTTATTATCGCCGTGAAGGTTATCAAGACCATCTTCAGCCCAAACGATGTAAGTAGGAGCTGTTTTGCTTGGCGCATGGTAGTGATAACACTTTGAGGTTAAAGCTACCAGCGCATTCTTAATTGTTAATAATTTCGCCTGCATCTATCCCTTCATACCTCACTAATGTTATATCTGTGCAAGGAAGATCATCCTCATTCTTAAGCTGCTGAATCTGATAGATTTGATAAACGCTTGAATCGATATGCGAATAAGGAAACAAAACAGCCACGTCATCCACTTTAATTTCATAATTTTGCGGAACACGTGCAATCATTTCTATTCGTGCATCATTCTGAAGGCCTACTGCATAGCGAGTAACGCCAACTGTACGTTCTTCATAGCAGCATTCAACCTGCAGAGTATACGCATCAACCGGCATAAGTCCAGCTGATGCGCTGTTGCCCTTTCTATAAAGTTTAATAGTTCCAGAATCAAACATTTTCAACTCTACCCTTTTCGTGCATAAGTCTGTTATTTAGTGCCCAGCGGAGGTACCTCGGAAGCCCTTCCGATGTAGCTCTTTTACGAACTAAAAATGCAGCATACATTATTACCAGCCCTCCATCCTCGTATGAATAAGGAACTGTCAACTTGATTCCTTCTTGCTCAATAAAAGACTTTGCTTCTCTTATCTTCTGCTCAAGAAATAAAACCCTGGTTGCGCTTGCATTTGGTTCTCCGAGGTCGCTTTTTAACAGCTCTAATAACTGTGCGTCTGTCATTATCTACCCCACAAAACAGAGACGTGATATCTCACGCCCCTGCACAATTCTTACCGACTACTTCTTTTTAGTAGTCTTCTTTTTAGGTTCTTCTTTTTTCGGAGCCTCTTTCTTTTTAGAAACTCCTTTTGCATTTGTCACCATTATTCAGCCTCCTGGAATAATAAAGCGGTAAGGTCGAAGATCTTAGTCTGTGCCATGCCGTTCTTAGAAGCTACAAACTTCAGCTTTTCCGCAGTGCTTGCAAGCTGAAGAATAACGACGCCATCAGAGTCCAGTGTTACTGGTCCACCCTGTCCACCTAAAACTTCAACAGTGATTGTTGAGCCAGTGTCTGCCACTGCATGGAGCGCAATGAAGTGTGTTCCATCATCTGGGTCAAATCCTGAATCTCCACCGTATTCATCAATGTAGAGCAAGCTTCCTCCGATTGCATTTCCGACAATCTGAATGCCTGACTGTAAATCAGTTACGCTTTTACCGAATAAATCCTTGCTAGCTGAAATATCGGCGTCAATCGCTAGCCCTACTGAAAATTTGCTGTATCTGAAGCAAATGTAATTCCAGAAGTTGTTGGAGCTGTTCCGTTAAGGCCGTAAACAGCGAAAGCTTCTGCAATAACTGGGAGACCGTCGTATCTAGCGGAGCCCTTGAATACTGTCTGATCGTTAAGGAATCTAACGTGTTCAGAAGATTCGATGGAAACACCTTCACGTTCTGCAAGGAAGTAGCCTTCACCATAACCAACAATAATATTGTTGTCTGGAATAAATTCGAGTGTAACGATATCACCGCCTACTACTGGCATCTGATCACCAACACCTGCAACAAGCGCACCGTTAGCATTGAAGTTAAGAGCTTCAGCCATAAGTGCAACCTTTGTCTTTTCGTTCATTAACCAGAACGCTGGTCTTGTGTGATATGGATTTGCTACTACACCAAGCTGTGTAATAAGTTCCTTAAAGAGACCTGCTCCTGTGAGAGAAGATGTTCCTGTGATTACGTGAGTAACGTGAAGGTCTACCCATGTTCTCATAGAAGCTGGATAAGTTGCTGGCTGGCTTGTCTGAGCAAGTCTTGTAACGATACCTGTTGGCATCTTTACGCCTGTGCCGTAAACGATAGCCTTATCAAGAGCAAGAGCGATTCCTGCAGCAAGAGCATAGATGATAGCATCCATGAGGTCTACATCGGAGTCTTCGAGCTGAGCATTGCAAACTGGAATGAATCCACCAACCTTGTAGCCGTCTACTTCAACACCGTTGAAAGTGAGGGCCATTTCGTTAAGATTAGCGCACATTTCTGTCCATACAGCTTCTGGGATTGTACCCATTACTGTAGCTCTAGAAACACCAGCAACTGGCTGTGTGTTTACTCTGCCAACAAGCTTAGATCTTTCAGCTACTTCAGGACGAAGCATTTCTGTGATAACTGTTGGAATGAGAAGTCCAGCGCCTGTGATTGCTCTCTTATTAGCGATGGATTCTCTAACTTTGCCAAGGAAGGAACGAACTTCCTCATTTTCTGCTAATGCCTTTCTTTCTGCGAAAGTCATGTTCTTATATCTCTTTTCCATAGTAACTACTTCCTTTCTAGATCTATTTTCTGTTGCTTCTGGCTGTGGTGCTGGTTCTCCTGTTGGAGCTGCAGCGCTTTCTGTTTCGCATTCAGCCAATTCCTTTTCAAGTTCTGCGATTTCTGCTTCTGTTGAAGCAATAGCTTCGTCGTTAGCTGTCTTGTCTTTTTCGAACTCTTCAACAGCTTCCTTTACGACGTTTCGTTCTTCGTCTGTAGTAACTTCATTGATGGAAACTTCAAGTTCCTTTTCTCTCTTCTGAAGTTCTTCAGACTTTGCACGAAGACCTTCAAGAACCTTGTTCTTGTTCTCAATGTCTTTTCTGAGCATTAAAGCCTTAAGCATTTTGTTCTCCTTTTAACTTCTTTAGCATATCTGCCTTCCAGGCTTCATTCTTACGCTGCATAGCTGCTTCATAATCCTTCTTTCTGGCATCGACAGATGTTTCTTCATAAGCTGGGAATGTGCAAACTGACACCTCGTGGAGGCGGACCTTCTTAAGAGTCCAGAAGATATCCTCTCCGACGAAATCGGTTTCTTCTTCGAGGATTTCAAAACCAAAGCTGCACTGGTTAACATCACCTCGCTTAACTCGTTCATATAGGTTCATCGCATCCGTGTCGTTCGGATTGATTTGGATGCGACCCCATAATCCCTTGTCATCCTCTTTCAGTTCAAGAGTGAAGGCTGTAGTTCTGCCAAGTACAAGTCTGGATTCGTGGTCAATTAAGGCGCGAATATCTCTATCGAGTGTCTGACTAAAAGCACCCGGTGCGATTGTTTCGTGGCCATGCTCCCACATGTCATATCTGCTATTAAAAACGGCGAAATAGCCTTCAATATAAAGACCATTATCGCCGTCATCCCTCGTTTTAAATTGTGACCCTAAGCATCTCTGCTGGATATTATTTCTGTCCATTTTTCTCTCCTTATTTCAGTTTGTTCTGATCTCCGATTTTATCTACTGGAATATAGTTCTCTAAGATGACGAGCTCATCCAAGCCTTCCAATGGTTCCATTGACAGCTCATCTCTTACCTCATTACCTGTTGCAAGGCCCTTATCATAAAGACCACTGAAAACTTCGTAAGTGGTTTTTATGTCATATGAGTAAAGCTTGAGCATATTAAAAGTCAGGTACATTTTCGGAGAAATAACAAGCTTTCTTGTCAGTTCCTGCTCAATGCCCAGAACTATTGGTCTTAATTTAGTGTTGACGAAGGTATTCCATTCTTCTTTGTTGAAGTCGCCAACACCTAAAACAAATGGAGGCACGCCTAAAACACTGGCCACAGTTTTCTTGTCCATGGTCACCGCATCCGAAATAGCAAGATCCTGAAGAGTGAGCGGTCGAACTGACTCCACGCTGAACTGTTCAGCTGGAATCATCCAAGGTTCACCGGCAGTCTGACTACCAAGATAAGAATCGAGCAGTTTCTTTCTTCCTTCAGAACTTGCAAACTCTTCTGTCAAAGCATCAACCTTTACAATGATTGGAGGCATCCACTTTGAAGACATAAACGCCTTTTTAGTAGCACCTGCCTGCGCAAGATTTTCGCAAACCTCACCGAGTGGCACGTTTAATCCCTGGCCTTTGTATAAGCAAACAGGGTCAGGATTATAAACAAAGTGCAGAAGTGATTCAGGGTTATAAGGAATACCATCAATGAGGATGGTGTAATCTTCTCCGTTCATATCTCCCTGGATGCTTACTCTGCTCGCCTTTATCGGAGTTAAGTCCCCAATATAGCCGTTCTGAGTGTGCGGAAAGACTATGGAGTTACCCTGTCCATAGAGTAAGAGGTTCATAACAATGGCAGTCATCCACGTGGATCTTGTCATATTTCTATGAGGGTTGATGTCGATTTTTCTCGACAGCTCATTAATGATTCGCTCATCACCGTTAGGGCCATTCATCTTCAAATGAATGGTCATTGAAGCCACCAGCTGGGCTATTGTGAAACAGCCGGCCACTATCTCAGGGCACTTATCCAGCGTCTTGTAGCCACCGCAGCTAATCCATTGTTTAAACTCCTCAGTGTTTAGCATCAGAGCACCGCTTGGAACAGATCTTGTCTGTGGCTTTTCGTTTATTGTTTTGTTATGTCTTTTCTTCTTAGCCATTAACTCCACCAATCTTGTGCTTTCTTAGATTTTTCTTGTGCAACTAAAAACGCCCTGCATGCAAATACAGAAGCGTCAAAAAGGTCTATTCGTGTTGATTTTTGTTTTACTTTTTCGTACTGTATCATGTCATCAGTCTTTTCAATAGCTGATACATTAGAAACACAATACTCATAGGCTTGATTATGCAAGTAATAGAAGTTGCCATCTTTCACCTGCTTTTCAATTCTTCTGAAGCCTTCAGACTTTGCCCAATAATACTGAGGCGCATCCTCGATAGAGAACTTGGCCGTCTTCATGCTCGTGAAGAACTCTCGCCCGAACTTCTTATCGAAGGCTGTTTGCTTAATCTTAAATCCCTTGTTTCGCATCATCACAAACCAGTTAACAATATCTGAATAGTTAACAGTCTGAGAATTACAAAGCGTCAAGACGCCATCATCCTTCCATCCAAACAGAGGAATATGATCCTGCTCAGCTTTTACTGCAGCCATTACAATCGGGAAAAATGCATGCGTAATGCATATATCAACACCTTTGTAATTACCATATAAGCACGCTGCAGTTAAGTCGTGCATCTTTGACAAGTCAGCACCGCCAAACCATTGAATCGGCATCTTTGCCAAATCATCTATAGTCCAGTCATACTTGCTGTCGCTAAACTTGAACTCATCAAGATTAAAATATGCCTTTGTGGCACTTGTGTATATATTCAAACTACGAGAGAGAAAATCCTTGCGCTGCTGTGGGTCATTCTGCGCCTGAATAGCATCCGCCATCATATCGTCAGGACGTATAGACACACCATAGTTCGGATTAGCTTTCTCGTGTTCCACTGGATCCAGGAAGTCAACATCTCCATTTTCTTTCTTGTCTGCCATAGCTAAAAAGCAGAACAGCTTATCGTCTTCAAATGTACCCTCCAAAACCTTTTGGCAGTATTCAAGACGCTGATAGCAGAAGCTGTTAACATTATCACCAGCTGTAGTGATTGCTATTATTAATTTATTTGTGTAAGCTTTCATAGCTTCCTTGAATCGGTTATATTCTGAAGAAGCTACAACGTGCAATTCGTCTATAATTGCACAGTTACATCCGAACGAATCGTGGCCATCAGGGTTGCTTGCTAAAGCTTCAATACTCATCGAACCCCAGATGCGTCCCTCATCGTCTTTTATAGTTTGAGAAATTGAGCGCTCAACATATGAATCGTGAATTGTGAATTCACGGTCAATACTGTGCGCTTCAAGTGAGAATTTTATATTTCCAAAACACTCCTGAGCTTGCTTGCCATTTCCTGCTACTATGTACAGCTTAGAACCTGACCGCACATTCAGAACAGAAAGAGCAAATCCAAGGCCCGATATAAAAAGCGACTTGCCCGATTTTCTCGGAACGAAGATAAACGCTTCCTTGAAGCGTCGCTCATTCGTCCCTGCAAAATAAAAGCCTAGGAGGTTACAGACTATAAATATTTGCCAAGGCTCCAAGATTAAAGGCTTGCCAACAAGTGACTCGCCTTTCAAGTCTTCACCCTTTCTATGCACCATGAACTTCTGAATCATCTCGACAACTAAGTCAACATCATGATCCTTCCATTCAAACTCTTTTCGCTTCAGATCTTTCAAGAATCGCTGGCAACATTTTTTCATATACTTGCCGGCTATCTTGCGCCCTTCCACAATGTCACGTGCATATTTAATTGCTATATCTTTATTCTTCACTTATTCTGCTCATCAAAAAGTCGCCAAATGAACTGGCTTTTTTCTTCTTAAGAGCATCCGTGTCCAATTTTTTAAGGCCTGCCGGCGTAAGACCTAAGTCTCGCCAATACGCCAAAGCAGACTTGTTTAATTCATCCCACAATCCCAGCAAAGGATGCTTCATTAAATTTGTTGCACCGCTTTTATTGGTATATTCGATTAATGGATGCCCACCTGATTCATTATATTCTTTGTATACTTTATCTCTCTGCTCCAAAGTCTGCGCCAAGGTTTCTATAACATCATTAAAATACTCTTCATACGTACCAGCAGACTTGCAGCATTCAATTATTTGTGCTTTCCATCTTTTCTTTGTCATATCATTTTTCACAGAAGGCCTTTAAAAACCTCGCTGATTTTGTACCATTTTTGAGCTGTTTTTTAGGGGCTTAAAAATATTCAATACTTTGAAATTCCAAAGCCTTTACAAGTTTACCCCATCTCGCAAATTTCGAGCGTATATATACGAACCAAGTCGGAGGCCAAGCGGTC
>JAZUDR010000174.1:0-2326 GCA_045639725.1 Candidatus Avigastranaerophilus sp.
AGCTTTCATGCTGATAAATCTATTAAGGTCACCATCATGGCCACCATGACCAGGACCAAACAGATTTCTGAAGTCGTCCCAGTTGATATCTTCTTTCTTTTCTTTAGCCCAGTTGAAGACACGCTTCAAAATCAGTTTTTCAATAATACGCTTTGCAATTTCGTCACCGGCAACAGAAAAACCTTCTGAGAAAATACTACGCTGTTCAATGGTGTGTTCTGCACTGTTGAAGTATTCGGAAATCATCAAGTCACTGGTGCCACCACCGATATCTATACTTGCAATTCTGAGAACATCAGCATATTCACCATTTTCAAGCTGTCTGTTTCTTCCAAGAGTAGATATGGCTGCACGCGTATCACCCATAAAATGGTTTGTTATTTCACCATAAAGGTATGTGAGCTGTATGGCAGAGGCTTCATCCATATCAAGATGAACCTTTGGTTTCAAAGCAGTATTCTTATTGGTGGTAAAGAAATACATATCAATGGCGCTCTGAATTCTCTTCAGATATACATTTTTTTCAGTCATTGACATTCCGTTTGGAACAGTTAAAACGATGTTTTTCAATCTTCTTACTGTCTGCCTCTGACCTCTTGATTTTCTATAAGAAAAAGAATTTATCTGAGCGTAAGTATGACAAAGTATTTCAACCATGGCAAAAGTCATCATTGAACTGGCGGGATAGCAGTGAACAAAGCTCAGATTTGCGTCTTCCCCCTGGAAATAACCATCGTCATTAAGACAGCCCAATACAGAACCAGAAAGCTTCTTACCAATACCATCATCCATTACATTAAAATACCAAGGTAAAGGTCTCTGCTTCTGATCCCACAGATATCGTTTCGGGCTAGACATGCCAGTATCACCAATATCAAGGGGTTCCATTTCAGCTGCTTCCTGTCCAAGTCTTACAACTCCAGGCCATACAAATCTAGAAGAAACCGAAGGAATCTTATAATCTTCACCGTCAAACAGAGGTGGGCAGAATTTAAAACTGGTTGAAAACGGCTCAGTATAACTCTGGGTCGGATCTTTAAGATTTCTTATTTCCAGTTTACAGCAATCATCAAGTCTAACATCTGTATCATTGCGTTCTTCGGCTAAAATTCCGCAGGCTCTGCTGTTACCCAGGTCAAGAATAAGATTAACGTCAATATCTTCGCCTTCAGGAGAAAGGAAAGTGATGTCTGGAATCATTTCTGACTGCTTAAGGCCATCTACTAAGGTAAAGAACGTTGCCAAAGAGATAGCATTTGCAGGAACGCCTTCATCAGCAGTAACAGGCACATCACGAAGAGCTGTTCTTATCCAGTTAAGCATTGCCGGAGTCTGGAAAAAATGCGTATTGCCACAATCTATTTCAAAAGTTGAGCCAACATCTTCTGGCAGAAGACCTGTTCCAAGTTTGTTACCAACAGCATCAGGGCTTTCATTTACAGTAGTGTCAACAGCAATAGCATACTTGAAAACATTTTCATCAAGCTGAAGTGCTGGGCGTGTAAGCATGATTCTAGCCCAGTCAACACTTTTGGTAGGCAAAGATTTATCGTTTGTCTTGAGGCAGAAAGGCATTGGCAACCATTTGCCCAGACAAGCTCTTAATGCGTCACCAAAGCATATAGAAATTCCACCGACATCAGTGAGCAATACATCACCAGAAACAGCATTCTGTATTGGTTTATCACCTAACTGAAGACATATCGCAGAATTTGGTTCTACAAGAACACGATAATTCCATGTCTTGTCCAACAACATGTCAGGGCATCTAAAACCATCTTCAGGAGAATAAAAGGACAAACCTGTTGAAACTAGAAATTCTATCTTATCCATTAATTTTCAGTCCCTTCTATTTCCTTGGTTTCTTCATCTTCTTCTATTGCCTCTTCCAAAGGCCATTTAAAAGCTGCACTTATTGGCAGAATCAAAACCAGACCAATCAACAAAATCAGTCCGCTGTGCACTAAATAGGCAAGCACGATCAATTCTGCAATTACAACTCCACACCAAATCAACAATTCCTGATTAATAACTGTTTTTTCATTTTCCATAATCTACTCACCTATTCTGTATTCCGTCTAAGGCCATCTGAGCCTTTCTGTGCCCACCATTAGCAGCCTGTTCGTAATATACTATTGCAGTATCCAAATTCCAATTTTCGCCACCCATGCAATGTATGTTTCCACACAAGAACATAGATTCCACATCACCCAACTGAGCTGCTATCTTTAACCATGCAAGAGCAGCATTAAAATCCTGTTTAACTCCGCCATATCCATAGTAATAAACTTCTCCCATAATGCGACAAGAAAGTCGGATCGTAGCC
>JAZUDR010000175.1:0-29574 GCA_045639725.1 Candidatus Avigastranaerophilus sp.
GCTAAATGGGGTAAAATGCCTTTGTTAGCTTAAATAAAACAAAGGTGTTATTCCATGGAAGAAACTCAGCAGACCCCTACCCCGGAAAATCAGGCTGTTAGCAATCAGCCAACTGTCAGCAACGATCCCTATGCCAATAAAAAGGCAATATGGGAACGCAAGCTATTAGACCTCGGCTTGAGAAACCAGCTCATAAACATGCGCCAGTCGCGCTCGCTGATTCCTCTCATTGCCCCATCAATAAATGAGCTTGAAGATATTCTTGCCGACGGCAGTGAATTTGTTATTACTGCCAAGCCCGAAAAATTCGTGCTTCCGGAAGATTACACCTATGAAAACCTTATTAAGCCTGAAATAGACGAAGAGCTCCTGAAAAAGGAATTTGCTAATCATCACCTGTTCTCTGTTTTAACAGAAGGCGAGCTCAAAAAGTCTATCAAAGAAGTTTACCGCGCTGCAAAGAATTCTATTGAAGAAAACGGCGCTAACACACTTTATCTGGCCATCGGGCTTTTAAAATGGTTTGACGCAAAGACCAAACCGCCGGTAGCCCGCTATGCGCCAATACTGCTGCTTCCCATTGATATTACAAGAAAATCTGCTGGTGCAAGCACATACGCCATAAGCCTCCGAGACGACGATCCACAGTTAAACATCACAATGATTGAAAAGCTGAAGCAGGACTTCGGCATATCAATTGGCGGTTTAGACCCGCTTCCAATGGACGAACACGGTCTTGATACAAAAAAAATCTTCGATACAATCAAAGAATGCGTTAAAGAGCAGGAAAACTGGGACATTCTCGAAGTAGCCGCTATCGGCGTATTTTCCTTCAGTTCCTTTGTTATGTGGAACGATTTAGTCAACCGCTCAGAAGACCTGGCCAAAAACAAGCTAGTTAAGAGCCTTCTTGAAGGCAAGCTGGCATGGGCTGCAGAAAGCATGACCACTGAAGGCAAGGTCGATGAAAATAACGTATTCATGGCAATGCCTACCGACGCTTCACAGCTTTTTGCAGTAAAGACAGCCTGCGAAAACAAGAGTTTCGTTCTTCACGGCCCCCCAGGAACCGGTAAATCACAGACCATTACAACTCTCATCGCCAACGCCCTCGGTCAGGATAAAACCGTTCTTTTCGTAGCAGAAAAGATGGCCGCGCTTTCTGTTGTTCAGAAGCGTCTCGCTTCCATCGGCCTCGACCCATTCTGCTTAGAGCTTCATTCAAACAAGGCCCGCAAAAAAGCTGTATTGGAAAAACTCCAGCAAACCATGGAATTCCGCCGACCGAAAGCAAGCGATGACTATAAGCAGAAATCAGAAGAAATCGCCAAGCTTCGCGAAGAACTGAATGTTTATTCCGCTGACCTGCACAAGAAACAGCCTTACGGACTCAGCATCTATCAGCTCATCAATGATTACGAACTCTATTCGAAATATCCTGAGCTTCCACAGTTCTCTGACGAAGTTCTGGGGAATATGACGGCAGAGCTTATCGATAAACAGCAGCATATCATTGACGCTCTGGTTTCTGCAGCCCGTGCGGTAGGACACCCAGCAGACCATGCGCTTTCAAGAGTTGGCACCAGTGAATATAATCAGAGTTTAAAGGAAGACCTGAACGCTAAGACTCAGGCCTATCTGAAAGAACTGGAAAAGCTCCGTGACCAGATTACCCTATTCGTAAATGAAGCAGGTCTTTTCGAATTCCAGGACAATACAGAACGCGCCAAGCTGCTTGGAATCGCAGAACAGGTCCAGAAGTGGGCTACACTCCCCAAAGACTGGGTTGAAATGAAGAGTATGAATATCACTATGGCCCAGGTTGCAGAAATGGCCCAGCATTTCGCTAAGGCAAAAAACTTGAAGGCTGCTCTAGACAAGAACTGGAAGCCGGAATTCTACAATCAGGACGGTCATCTGCTTTCATCAACCTACCAGGAAAAGAGCACATCATGGTTCATTCCTAAGTTTTTCGGTATGTGGAGCCTCAAGAGTAAGCTGAAGAGTCTCACCCAGAGCGGTTCCATAAACGAAGCCACTCTTGGCAGCGATTTAGCAGACCTCAAAGCCTACCAGTCAGAAAAGACACTTGGCGATGAGCTTTTCAAAAAGCATTCAGCAGTTATAGACAGTCTCTATGACGGTGACAATACAGATTGGGAAAAGGTTGCTACATTTGCAACAGATGCCAAGGAAAGCACTGCCAAGCTCAATGAAATTTTAGACAATGACGAACTTCGAACAAAATTATGTACACAAAAGCCAATCATCGAAGCCGCCAAAAATCTGTATACAAGTGCCGTTTCACGCGAAACAGCCCGCGAAAAATTTGCAGAAATTGCTCTTCCAAAACCAGAAAATGGTTTCGAAAAACCTGTCGATGGCGACATAAAAATGTGTCAGGGAATTCTCAAGCACATTGACGAAATCAAGGAATGGACTCTTTGGAACCACACTGCCAACGAATCTGAGGCAGACGGCTTGGCAACAGTTGTTGAAGCCTACCGCAACGGCATGGACCACGATGACATCATGGGTGCCTACAGAAAGTCTATCAGCAAAGGTCTTGCAGCAAGGGCCATCGATGCTTCACAAACTCTTAACAACTTCGCAGGAAAAGTATTCAATGACAAGGTTGAACGCTTTATTTCCCTTGATTCACAGGTCAGCGCGCTCGGCAACCGTGAAGTAGTCTACAGACTGGCTTCAAGACTTCCTGACTTCACAAAGGAAGCCGCCCAGAGTTCTGAACTTGGTATTCTGCAGCGCGCAATTAAGAGCGGTGGACGCGGTACAAGCCTCAGAAAGCTGTTCGGTCAGATTCCGAACATGCTTCCGAAGCTTTGCCCATGTATGCTTATGAGCCCAATCTCAGCCGCTCAATACATAGACCCGGAACGTGCCCCCTTTGATTTGGTAATCTTCGACGAAGCTTCACAGCTCACAACCAGCAAAGCCGTAGGTGCACTGGCCCGTGGTAAAGACGCAATCGTTGTTGGTGACCCGAAACAGATGCCACCAACCTCTTTCTTCTCTTCTAATGCACTTGATGAAGAAAACATTGAAATCGAAGACATGGAAAGCATTCTGGACGATTGTCTAGCACTGAATATGCCTCAGACACATCTGCTATGGCACTACAGAAGCCGCCACGAAAGCCTGATTGCCTTCAGTAATCATAAGTTCTACGAAAGCAAGCTTTACACCTTCCCGTCTGTCGATGACAGACAGTCAAAGGTTAACTTTGTTCATGTAGACGGCACCTTCGACCACGGCTCAGGCAAGCGCTACAACCGCAAGGAAGCCGAAGCAGTCGTAGAAGAACTGAAGCGTCGCGCCAAAGACCCGAAGCTTTCAAAATACAGTGTCGGCGTTGTCACCTTCAACATTTCACAACAAAACCTTATTGATGACCTTTTCTCAGAAGCCTGTAAGGACGATATCGAACTGGAAGCCTGGGCATACAAAGGTGAAGACCCGTTGTTCATCAAGAATCTTGAAAACGTTCAGGGTGATGAACGCGATGTTATTCTCTTCTCTATTGCCTACGGCCCTGACAGCGAAGGCAAGGTTTCTATGAACTTCGGTCCAATAAACAAGGAAGGTGGCTGGAGACGTCTCAACGTTGCCGTTTCACGTTCAAAGCGCGAAATGAAAGTATTCAGTTCACTGCTTCCGGAACACATCAGCCCGGAAAAGACAAAGGCTGAAGGCGCACTTGCACTTAGGGCTTTCTTAGATTACGCAAGAAATCCGAAGGGCCTCAAATGCCCAACTGCCTGCGCATGCGAAGATAACAAGAGCGGTATTATCCAAAGCCTCAGCGAGCTTCTTGAAAAACAGGGCTACGATACAGATATCAACATTGGTAACTCTGAATTCAAAGTTGACCTTGGCGTAGTAGATCCGCGCGACCCAGGCAGATACATACTCGGCATTCTCTTAGACGGTCCGGTCTACAATGACTGCAGAACCACCAGAGACCGCGAACTTTCTCAGATGAGCGTTCTCAGAGGCTTAGGCTGGAACATCATCCGCATGTGGAGCATGGATTGGTGGGAAAACCGAGACCAGGAAATTGACAAACTTCTGGATATGCTTGATAAGCTCAAGAATGACCAGAGCATTGAACCGGAAAAGAAGGCTGACCCCAAGGAAGAACTGAAGCCTGTTGAATACGAGGAAGCTGGCAGCGCAGCTTCTGAAGCTACTAATGCCACTGCCTATGCAGCAGCTCAACTTAATGTTGTTTCTATGTCATCAGATGACTTTATGGCTCGCAAGAACGCAACAGAACTTAAGAAACGCGCTCTTGAAGTTATCAAGTGCGAAGCTCCGATTACTGAAAATCTGCTGACCAAGCGCCTTCTCAACAGCTATAGCATTACAAGAGTTGGCAGCCGTGTTCAGACATACTTAGATGAATTCTACGCCAAGCTTGCGCAGAAAACTACAAAGCAGGCAGACGGCCAGACAATCTATTGGAACAGCAAGCAGGAACCGGACAATTACACTGATTTCAGAGCTGGTAAAACAGATAACGACAAACGTGATCCAAAGGACATACCGCTAATCGAAGCTGCAAATGCAGTTCTAAAGGTTGTAACCGATAACGTTGCGTTGTCTCCGGAAGACCTGAACAAGCTTGCCGCCAAGCAGTTAGGCTTCGCCCGTTTAGGCAACAATGTTACAACATTGGTCGAAGCCGCTGTGGAAATGGCTAAGAACGCCAATAAGCTTGAAGTCACCTCCAATGGCAATATATCACTGAAGAAATAACCGCTATCAGCGATCAGCGACCCGTTTTCAGCCGAGAAAGGAGCACTAACCATCCATTTCAGTCGCGAAGCGATGCCCTACCGAGGCAAAGCCGCCCTACCGAGCGAAGCGACCTATTACTAGACTTTTTTCTTGCAGAATGGTAGAATCTGATTAAATTAATAGCCAGTTATGTTTATCAATGACATACGGAGAAAATGATGAAAATACTTGTCACAGGTGTAGGTGGTCAGCTTGGTCACGATGTAATGAATGAACTTTACAAGCGTGGTCACAAGGGCATTGGCAGTGATATCCTCAAGGAAATCGACAGCCAGTATCCTTATGTAAGCCTCGACATCACTGATTCCAAAGCAGTAAGCGAAGTTATTTCAGCACAGAAGCCTGATGCTGTTATTCACTGTGCTGCCTGGACAGCAGTAGACCCGGCCGAAGACGAGCCCAACAAACCAAAGGTCCATGCCATTAATGCTGTCGGAACTAAGAATATCGCAGAAGCTTGCAAACAGAATGATTGCAAGATGATTTACATTAGCACCGACTATGTTTTCAATGGACTAGGTTCAGAGCCATGGCAGCCTGATTGCAAGGATTATGCCCCTTTAAATGTTTATGGGCAAAGCAAATTAGACGGCGAACTGGCAGTTTCCGGCACTCTTGAAAAGTATTTTATTGTCCGTATTGCATGGGTATTTGGACTTAATGGTAAAAATTTTGTTAAGACTATGCTCAATGTTGGTAAAACCCATGATGAAGTCAGGGTTGTCAATGATCAGGTAGGCACACCGACCTATACCTTCGATTTAGCAAGATTGCTTGTAGATATGATTGAAACCGACAAATACGGTTATTATCACGCTACAAACGAAGGTGGTTTTATTAGCTGGTATGACTTTACCTGTGAAATTTACCGACAGGCTGGATTGAAGACTAGAGTTATTCCTGTTTCCACCGCCGAATATGGCTTGTCAAAGGCAAAACGCCCATTTAACAGCCGCTTAGACAAATCTAAGCTAGTAGCGAATGGCTTCACACCCCTTCCCGACTGGAAAGACGCTTTGAGACGCTATCTCGACTCTATAGAATAGAAAAATACCGACCCGGCAAGGCTTGAATATAAGAGTATCAGCCCCCGGCAAGGCCTTCCTCCTTGAGGGGGAAGGTGGCACGACAAAGTCGTGACGAATGAGGGAGATAATCGTCACTAAGTCATCTCAAAGCATCAACCATCCGCTTTTTCGTGCAGCGAAAGGAATATCAAGTGATTATCGAAAAGACTGAGATTCCAGACGTGTTACTTATAACACCGAAGGTATTTTTCGATGCCCGCGGTTTTTTCATGGAAACCTGGAACCAGGCTGAATTTGCTAAGAATGGTCTCGACCTGAAGTTCGTTCAGGATAACCACAGCAAATCAACCAAAGGTGTACTCCGCGGCATCCATTATCAAAAAGAAAACACCCAGGGTAAGCTTGTAAGAGTTACTCAGGGAAAGGTTTTCGATATAGCAGTAGACCTGAGAAAGAGTTCCCCATACTTTGGCAAATGGGTTGGCAGAGTGCTTTCTGACGAAAACAAGCAGATGCTCTGGATACCACCGAGATTCGGTCACGGTTTCTATGTTTTGAGCGAAACTGCTGAATTTCAGTATAAATGCACCGACATCTACAACCCAAAGGGCGAACGTAGTATTGTCTGGAACGACAAGACAATCAACGTTGAATGGCCCATCGAAGAAGGCACAACACCATTGCTTTCACCAAAGGATGAAAATGGTCTGCCCTTTGAAAAGGCAGATGTATTCGATTAATTGGAGGATTCTTAAATGAAAGGTATTATTTTAGCCGGCGGCGCTGGCACTAGACTATATCCATTGACCATGGTCACTTCGAAGCAGTTGCTTCCTGTATATGACAAGCCAATGATTTATTATCCGCTTTCCACCCTTATGCTGGCTGGAATCAAGGATATTCTCGTTATTTCCACACCGGAAGACACTCCACGCTTTGAAAATCTTCTTGGCGATGGCAGTCAGTTCGGCATCAAGCTGAGCTACAAGGTTCAGCCATCCCCAGATGGTCTCGCCCAGGCCTTTATTCTTGGCGAAGAATTTTTGGGAAATGAAGCCGGCGCAATGATTCTTGGTGACAATATTTTCTACGGAAACGGCTTCAAGAAACTGCTTGTTGAAGCAGCCAGAAATGCTGAAAAACGTGAAAGAGCCACTGTATTCGGTTACTATGTTCAGGACCCGGAACGCTTCGGTGTTGTTGAATTTGACGCAGACGGAAGAGCTCTTTCCATCGAAGAAAAGCCACAGAACCCAAAGAGCAACTACGCAGTAACCGGACTTTATTTCTACCCAGCCGGTGTAAGTCAGGTTGCGAAGATGGTTAAACCAAGCGCCCGCGGTGAATTGGAAATCACTACCCTTAACGAAATGTATCTTAATGCCGAAAAGCTTGATGTTCAGCTTCTGGGCCGCGGTTTTGCATGGCTCGACACAGGCACAGTAGAAAGTCTGGTTGAAGCTGCTGATTACGTCAGAATGATTGAAAAGCGTCAGGGCATCAAGATTTCTGCTCCAGAAGAAATCGCTTACGTAAATCACTGGATTAGCAAAACTAAGCTTATTGAATCAGCTGAACGCTACGGCAAAAGCCCCTACGGCCTGCATCTCAAAGCCGTCGCCAACGGCCGCCTGCACTACTAACTTGTCGCGCAGCGGCATATCGAGCAAGTATAAGGCATGTTCCAATTGACTATTGGCAGTTAGCTATTAGCCCGAGAGCTAGAGAGCTAGAAAGCAATACAGACAAAACAGAAAAGATTCAAGCAGTTTGCTTTGTCTGCTATCAAGTCTCAAGCTGATATGAAATATACCTTCTACCAAACAAGTACAAGGTTTATTCTCGGCCAAAAGCTAAAAGCTGAGAGCCAAAAGCCGAAGTTAGCATACCTTGCCATCTACATTGAAAGGATTATCCATGAAAATTATCGTTACTGGTGGAGCCGGGTTTATTGGCTCAGCCGTTATCAGACACTTAATAAAGAACACTAACCATAGCGTAGTCTGCTTAGACAAACTCACCTACGCAGGCAACCTTGAAACCCTGAAGGAAGTAGATTCCAGCGACCGCTATGCCTTTGAAAAAGCTGATATTTGCGATCGTCAGGCAGTTGAAGCAATATTCAAGAAGCATCAGCCAGACGCAATGATGCATCTGGCCGCTGAATCACACGTTGACAGAAGCATTGACGGTCCAGGCGAATTCATCAAGACAAATCTCGTTGGCACCTTCACACTTCTGGATGTAGCCAGAGACTATGCAAAGACTCATCCAGACTTCCGTTTCCACCATATCAGCACAGACGAAGTCTATGGCGACCTGCCATTAGATGACAGCATGTTCACAGAAGAAACCAAGTATGACCCAAGTTCACCATATTCAGCAAGCAAGGCTGGTTCTGACCACCTTGTAAGAGCATGGCACAGAACCTTCGGCCTCAAGACTATGGTTACTAACTGCTCAAACAACTACGGTCCATACCACTTCCCAGAAAAGCTGATTCCGTTGGTAATTCTCAATGCTCTTGAAGGCAAGCCACTTCCAATATATGGTAAGGGCGAACAGGTACGTGACTGGCTGTTTGTTGAAGATCACGCTCGCGCACTTGTAAAGGTCTGCACGGAAGGCGTTCCAGGCGAAACATACAACATCGGTGGGCACAACGAAAAGCAGAACATCGAAGTTGTTAAGACCGTATGCGCTATCCTTGATGAATTGCGCCCAAGAGCTGATGGCAAGAGCTATACAGAACAAATAACATACGTAGCAGACCGACCAGGACACGATTTGCGCTACGCAATTGATGCCAGCAAGATTGAACGCGAGCTTGGCTGGAAGCCTCAGGAAACCTTTGAAACCGGTATGCGTAAGACCGTTCAGTGGTATCTCGACAACAAGTGGTGGTGGGAACCGCTACGCGCAAAATATCAGAGAGAAAGACTCGGGCTTGGGAAATAAAAATAAAGAGCCTTCGGCTCATGAAGAACTGTCGCTTCGCGGCAGTTCTTCATGCCCGCAGGGCCTTCTTCATGCAGCAATCCTGTCGTCTGTTGCAATATTGCTACGCAGTCGTTCGCTAGATAACCCAAATTTGGAGTTAAGCACTCTCGCAACATTCGTTGATACAAATGCAGGCATTGTTGGGCCCAGATGTATATTCTTAAAGCCAAGGCTCAGCAGCGACAGCAGCACAATCACCGCCTTCTGTTCATACCATGCAATGTTGAATACTATTGGCAGCTTGTTCACATCTTTCAAACCGAAGGTTTCCTTTAAATCCAAAGCAAACATAGCCAGCGAATAAGAATCATTGCACTGGCCAGCATCCAGAATTCTAGGAATACCAGCCACAGTGCCTAAATCCAGCTTGTTATACCTGAATTTTGCACAACCTGCAGTCAGTATTATTGTTTCCTTTGGAAGTGACATAGCATATTCCGTATAATAACTGCGGCTAACAGCCCTACCATCACAGCCTGCCATAACAATTATTTTCTTAACTTTCCCTTCTTTTATGGCACGGATAAGCAAATCCTTGCTGGCAATAAGCTGATTCAGAGCAAATCCACCTGTAATTTTACCATTTTCAATATTTTTAGGTGGCAAAGTATTTTTTGCCTGATTTATTATAAAAGAGAAATCCTTGAAGCCATCTTCGTCTTCATCAATATGCTTGCAGCCTGGATACCCTGCGACACCTGTTGTCCACATACGCCACAAATAAGAACTATCTGGCGGTATGATACAGTTGGTTGTCATAAGGATAGGCCCATTAAAGCTGGCAAATTCTTCCTTCTGCTTCCACCAGGCATTACCATAATGACCGCGCAGATTCTTATATTTATCAAAGAACGGGTAATAATGTGCCGGAAGCATTTCTGAATGCGTATAAACATCAATACCCGTATTCTGAGTCTGCTCAAGAAGCATTTCCAGGTCTCTCAGATCATGGCCGGAAACAAGAATACCAGGTCTGTGCCCTACTTCCAGATTAACGCTGTGAACGTATGGATCACCGTAATATTCAGTATTTGCCTGATTCAATAGCTTCATGCTGAGAACGCCGTATTTACCTGTTTCTTGAAGAAGCTCAAACAAATCATTGAAGGTCAGGGAATCATCTAACGTGGCCGCCAAAGCCTTCTGCAAAAATGCGTGCAACTCTTCGCTTTCTTCGCCTAAGACACATGCATGCCACATATATGCAGCCATGCCTTTACAACCGTAGGTTATGAATTCACGCAGTGACCTGATATCGTCATTGGCAGTGGAAAGCACCCCAACCTTCTGGGCCTTGTCGGCATACATGGTTTCCGTGCCGTTCCAATAGGCGGCGTCGGGAAGCCTGGCTCCGGCTCTGAGTCTGATGAACAGCGGCTGCTTCGTATACAGCGTCTGTTTGATATCAAGTATAAAATCATCAAACATGAAATTTGCGTTTGTTATGGTTGAAAACAGATTCTTCAAAATCATGTGATTTACCGAATTCGGCACCTGAAGCTTCTGACTGCGCATTGCTGTAGTAATTGCGCATAATCCCTTTGTTACATAAATCAACAAATCCTGCATTGAAGCAACCTGCTGCTTCTTGCCACAAACCCCTGCCATAGTGCAGCCCTTACCAGCTGCCGTTTCCTGGCACTGAAAACAAAACATCTTATTTTCCATATATATTTTTTTCTCCTTATCCTCTTTCGTTGCGTCTGCAATATGAGGTTAAAAAACCGGCTGTTTGGCCTGCTCATCGGCCTGCTTGGCTGTTTCATCAGTTCCCATCCTGTTATCCGTTGCTTCTACGGACTGCTTATATTCTTCACAGCCTTCATCCTTGTTACCAAAGAAAACGCATCTTCCGCATTTTGCAGCGTATTTCCCGAGCTTCATGCCCATGCAGCAGCAACAGCCCAGAAGAACAAAAGACAAAATACCAAGAAACCAAGTACAAGATTTAGAACACATAATAAAGATCCTCCATTTTGTTTAATATATTAAAGAAGAGCCTTCGGCTCATGAAGAACTGCCGCTTCGTGGCAGGTCTTCATGCCGAAGGCATCCTTTCTTCCTTTACCATTTCGTAATACCGATACCCACCACTGAAGTTATAACAGTTGTAGCCTTTGTTTCGCAGTATGCAGCAAGCCAGATAGCTCCTGACCCCGGATTGGCACATGACAAAAACAGGCTTATTCCTGTTCAGTTCAGATACACGTTCGCGCAGCTCATCAAGCGGTATATTCATAAAACCGTAAATATGACCGCTGTTATATTCGGATGGCTGCCTAACATCCAACATTGTAATCGTTTCATCTGGCTGAAGGTTTATAAGCTGGTTGTAGTGAAATTGTTTAAGCTTTCCTGAAGCAATGTTATCAATCATACAACCAGCAATATTTATCGGATCCTTTGGGGAAGAATATGGTGGCGAATAAGCCAAATCCAGATTCTTCAGGTCACTTCCCTTTAAATCAGCATAAATGGCAGTTGCCAAGACATCTATTCTCTTGTCAACACCCTTATAGCCAAGAATCTGCGCACCAAGCAACCGCTGACTGTTTCTTTCAAAAACAATCTTCATTGTCAGAGCCTTAGCCCCAGGATAGAAGCCCGCATTTGAAAACGGTGACAGCACAATCCTGTCATAATCAAAGCCTGATTCGCTGGCAGCCTTTTCAGTAAGGCCTATGCTAGCAACAGTCATGTCAAAGACCTTGATTACAGATGTTCCAATACAGCCTCTGTATCTACTGGTTCCGCCACATATATTGTCTGCAGCAATACGAGCCTGCTTATGAGCAGGGCCTGCAAGGGCAAAGAGTGCCTTTTTCCCGTTGATATAATTCATGAGTTCAACAGCGTCACCAACGGCATAGATGTCGGGCACAGAGGTTTCAAGCTTGCTATTTACGACTATGCTGTTTTTGATACCGGTCTTTAAGCCGGCGCTCCGGGCCAGCGTCGTTTCAGGGACAACCCCGATAGCCAGCAGAACCATGTCAGTGGTTACTGAACTCTGGTCTTTAAGATACACATTAATGGCATTTCCGTAGGGCTCAAGGGAATTTACGATTGTGTTCAGCATCAACTTGATTCCCTTCTGCTTTATTCTATTCTGCAAAAAAGCTGCCATATCGTAATCCAACGTATTCATGAGCTGGTCAGTCTGCTGAACTATGGTAACCTTTATTCCAAGCCCGGTAAGGTTTTCGGCCATTTCAATGCCGATATAGCCGCCACCCACAATCACAGCCGATTCAGGCGAGCGGTTGGCAATATAATCCCTAATCTTCAAACCGTCTTCTATGTTGTGCAGTTGAAAAACGCCTTTTATACCAGTATTTGAAAAGCCTGTGGAAATAGGTCTCGAGCCTGGTGCGAGCAAAAGCTTGTCATACGAATCTATGATAATTTCATTTGTAGCCAGGTTTTTCACCGTAATCTGCTTCTTTTCGGAATTAATAGCCATTACTTCGTGCTTCAGTTTTACATTTACACGATACCTATGCCAAAAGCTTTTCTGGCTCTGAGGTGTCAGGCTTGCGATGTCTTCGACAGTTCCACCAATAAAATATGGCAGCCCACAGGTTCCATAGGCCATATATTTGCCTTTTTCATAGATTACAATTTCAGCGTTTTCATCAAGTCTTCTGATTCTTGCTGCAGCAGTAGCACCCCCTGCCACGCCACCTATAATAATAACTTTCATATAATTATCTCCTAAATCTCAAAAGAGCCTTCGGCTCATGAAGAACTGTCGCTTCGCGACAGTTCTTCATGCCCGCAGGGCCTTCTTATACCATTTGCCCCAAAAGCCATCTTCCAAACTTCATTCCAATACAACAGCTGCTAAGAAAAAGAAACAGCAAAACGCTTAAAAGCACACACCAAAAATTTGAACTCATAATAAAGATCCTCCATCTGTTTATTTTTTTATTGTTTTATGCAGTTCACATTATCGTTATAACCAAAGAGCGCAGCAAAACCTAGAGACTTAGTCACAATTATTAAAACAGATGGGGTTAGGAGTTGGAAATTGGGGGTTGTTGGGACTGCCAAATTGGATTTGCTAGTGCTTGAAGTTAGTTGTGTGGACTTAGTAAGCTTGCAATCAGAAGAAGATGGCGGCTATATGATATCTTTCGCAGATTTCAACAGCCGTATTTCTGATGGTGAAACAATAGAAGACATTCATATCTGGCGTAGCCAAATCATTCATCGGCCGAAGGCCGCATTCACAGGCCGCAGGCCTCATTCATTATTACTGCCTGTATGTGCTTAGGAAATCTGCGAGCTTTTCGGCGGCTTCCTTTAAAACGCTTACGCGAGGCAGGTATACTACCCTGAAGTGGTCTGGTTCTGCCCAGTTGAAGCCGGTGCCTGGAACAAACAGAACATGCTTTTCCTTCAGGAAGTCTAAGGCGAACTGATTATCGTTTTTGATATTGAATTTCTTTACATCTATCTTCGGGAAGACATAAAACGCTGCCTTCGGCTTTACGGCAGAAATCCCGGGAATATCGTTCAAAGCCTTATAAATAAATTCCCTTTGGTCATACACTCTGCCACCAGGGACCAGGTAATCATTAACGCTCTGGTTTCCCCACAGAGCTGTCTGGATAATAGACTGGCCGGGAACGTTAGAACACAGTCTCATGTTAGAAAGCATGTTGATGCCTTCCATGTAGCCCTTTGCGCTTTCCTTGTTGCCACTGAGTATCATCCAGCCGACTCTGTAGCCGCACACCATATGTGATTTGGAAAGACCGCTGAAGGTAACGCAGAAAAGATCAGGAGCCAGAGAGGCCGTGGAAATATGTTTCAGCCCGTCCATTACAAGTCGGTCATAAATTTCGTCTGAGAAAATAATAAGCTCGTGGCGCCTTGCTAAATCAATGATTTTTTCAAGAATTTCCTTCGGGTATAAGGCACCAGTCGGGTTGTTAGGATTTATGATTACGATGGCTTTTGTCTTGTCGGTGACCTTCTTTTCCATGTCTTCCAGGTCAGGATACCATTCAGACTGTTCGTCGCAGATATAGTGAACAGCCTTACCACCTGCCAGATTCGTGCACGCAGTCCATAACGGATAGTCTGGAGAAGGAATTAGGACTTCATCACCCTGATTCAGCAATGCATTGAGGGACAACTGAATCAGCTCGCTTGCTCCATTGCCAGTGTAAATATCCTTCATAGTTACGTTGGGAATCTTCTTAATCTGGGCATACTGCATAATTGCCTTGCGCGCAGCAAACATCCCTCTGGAATCAGAATATCCTTCACAGTCTCTTAAAGACATCATCATGTCAGAAACTACTTCATCCGGAGCAGTGAAGCCAAATGGCGCCGGATTTCCGATATTCAGCTTTAAAATATTAATGCCACGTTCTTCCATGCGGGCAGCTTCATCCACAACCGGTCCGCGCACATCATACAAAACATTATCCAGCTTATTTGACTTTGCAAAAGTTCTCATTTTCCACGCCCTGTAATCATAAATTTCCTCAACATTATAGTCTTTTTCTAACTTTATTTCCACTCTCCCTTTCGAAATCAGGAATCGAGTGCCGAAAGCCAGAAGTTGGAAGAGGACACGTCGGTCTTAGAAAGTTTATGCTAAGCAAGAGAGCTCAAGCATGTATTTATTGCCTGGGCGACGTTTTGGAGGTCGTCGTGGGTTAGCTGGGTAGTGCTGGGAATGTTTAAAATACATTCACTGTAGATTTTGGCTTTTTCAATTTTATAAGCAATGAAGCTACGGTAAGGAAGCTGTTCACTGATGAGGCCCCAAATAGCGCGTGTCTGGACACCTTGATTTTCCAGAGTTGTAATGATTTCGCGCATAGATGCTTTAATTTTGACACGATTGAGTTTAAGAGAATAAAACCATTTATTTGAGCGGGTATTAGCTCTGAAAGGCATGAGTTCTACAAATTCAGAACCTTCAAAAAGCTTTTTATAGGTTTCGTAGTTATTGCTTTTTATTTCAATAAACTCAGGCAGCAATTCAAGCTGAGCAACACCTAAGGCAGCCTGAAGGTTGGTCATGCGGTAGTTGTAGCCGATTTCGTTGTGAACATAGAAATGCGGGTCATCCTTTGCCTGGGTAGACAAGTATTGCAAATGGGCTACTGCTTCTGCCGTCTGTGCTGTGACAGCGCCACCGCCACCCGTGGTTATGATTTTGTTTCCATTAAAGGAATAACAACCAAAATCGCCTATAGTGCCGGCAAATCTACCGTTAAATTTTCCAGCCGTATAGCAGGTTCCCAGAGCCTCTGTAGCATCTTCGACTACCTTCAGATGATATTGTCGGGCTATAGTCATTATTGATTCCATATCAGCCATGTTGCCAAAAACGTGAACAACTACCACAGCCTTTACGACTTTACCTGATTTGTGAATCAGCATACCGTCTTTCAAACAACATTCTTCTTCACAGAATTGGCGGAGCTTTAACGGATCAAGGCATAAGCTGTCGTCACAATCCATGAATACTGGTTCTGCAAACTGATACCGCACAGGGTTAACAGCAGCAATAAATGTCAGGCACGGCACAATAACCATGTCGTCAGGTCCTACACCACACTCAATAAGAGACAGATGGATTGCAGATGTTCCGCTTTGACAGGCAGCAACGCGGGGAACCTTCAGGTAACTTGCCAGATTGTTTTCAAGTTCGGAAATGAAAGCACCGCCAGTAGACACCCAACCCTGTTCAAGAGCTTGGGTAACGTATTTTTTTTCGTTGCCTATGAAGTTAGGAATGGATAATGGAATCATGGAATCATTATAACATAACTTTAGGTCGCTGCGCTCGGCAGGGGCTATCGCTTTTAGGTCACTTCATTCGGCAGGACGCCACTTCGTGGCTCGATAGAGGATTGTTAGCAGAAAATAAACTGTATCCTTTGGCAAGGACACTCGGGTATCTTAAAAAAGGGGGGATTAGAAAGAAGCAATAAAAAAGCCCCGGCGGAGTGCCGAGGCTTTTTAGGTTACTTGTTAAGCTTGAAGCCGACTACGCTGAGAGGCGGAACTTCGATGGCGATTGAATTTTCGCGGTTGTTCCAGCCGATTTCTTCGCTCCAGCGGCCACCGTAGTTGCCGATGTTAGAGCCGAAATACATTTCGCTGTCGGAGTTAAGGATTTCCTGATAGAAGCCCTGACGAGGAACGCCTACACGATAGTCTGAACGTGGAACCGGAGTGAAGTTGGCAACGAAGAGAGTGATATCATCGTCGTTGTTGCCCTTACGTATCCAGCTGATAATACTTTCGTCAGAATTATCGAAACTAATCCATTCAAAGCCTGAGCCGTCACAGTCCTTTTCGTGAAGTGAAGGTTCACTTCTATACAAATAGTTCAGGTGGCTAACAAGGCGCTGAACACCCTTGTTAGAATCGAAATCAAGCAAGTGCCAATCAAGGCTCTGATTGCTGTTCCATTCATTCCACTGACCGAAGTCTGAACCCATGAACACAAGCTTCTTGCCTGGCATTGACCACATCATAGAGAACAATAGGCGCAGGTTAGCGAACTTCTGCCAGAAATCGCCCGGCATCTTGTTGATGAGGTTGCCCTTTCCGTGAACAACTTCGTCATGAGAAAGAACATATACGAAGTTTTCGTTGAAAGCGTAAACCAGTGGGAAGGTCAGGTTGCCGTGATGGTATCTTCTATAGATTGGGTCCTTCTGGAAATAGCTGAGAGTATCGTTCATCCAGCCCATGTTCCACTTGAAGGTGAAGCCGAGGCCACCGTCTGCTGCTGGTCTTGAAACCATCGGGAATGCAGTTGATTCTTCAGCGATGTTCATGGTGCCTGGGTGCAGTTCCTGACAAACAGTGTTCATCTGCTTCAGGAATTCGATTGCTTCGAGGTTTTCGCGGCCGCCAAACTTGTTTGGAACCCATTCGTTGGCTTTTCTAGAATAGTCGAGATAAAGCATTGAAGCAACTGCGTCTACTCTGATGCCGTCTGCGTGGTATTTATCCATCCAGAACAATGCACTGCTGATAAGGAAGTTGCGGACTTCGTTTCTACCGAAGTTGAATATGTAGGTACCCCAGTCTTTGTGTTCACCCTGGCGTGGGTCAGCATGTTCATAGAGAGCTGTGCCGTCGAAGCGGGCCAGACCATGTGAATCCTTCGGGAAGTGTGCTGGAACCCAGTCAAGAATTACGCCAATGCCTTCATTGTGCATGTAGTCGATGAAATACATGAAATCCTTCGGGTTACCGAAGCGGCTTGTTGGTGCAAAATAACCTGTTACCTGATAGCCCCAGCTGATATCCAACGGGTGTTCAGTTACAGGAAGAAGTTCGATATGGGTGTAACCCTGTTCCTTAACGTAATCAGCAATGATTGGTGCCAATTCACGGTATGTCAGGAAGCGGTTGCCTTCTTCTTCGTTACGCATGAAAGAACCGAGGTGGCATTCGTAAATGGAAACTGGTTCCTTGTGCCAATTTCTGCTCTTGCGGCTTTCCATCCATTCCTGGTCATCCCAGTTGTAACCGCTGAGGTCATAAATCTTGCTGGCGGTTTTGGGTCTGACTTCTGCGTAGAATGCGAATGGGTCGCACTTTTCAAGAAGAGCGCCTTCCTTGGTCTTGATTTCGAACTTATAGTTCTGACCGGTCTGTAAACCAGGAATGAATATTTCCCAAACCCCTGAATTACCAAGGGTTCTCATTGCATGGCGACGGCCGTCCCAAGAGTTGAAGTCACCGATTACGCTAACGCGCTTGGCATTTGGTGCCCATACTGCGAAGGAAACACCACCCAGCTTATCCTGGAAATAATCAAAGTATCTTACATGAGCGCCGAGCTTTTCATAAAGTTCGTGATGGTTGCCCTGGCTGAAATAATACTGGTCCATTTCGCCAACTGTTGGCATGAAAGCATATGAATCATAGAATTCTGCTGAAGCGCCATTTTCGTAATAACTCTTAATGCGATATGGGAAAGCCTGCTTTCTTTCGGTGATAACAGCTTCAAAGAAGCCTGCATCATGAAGCTTATCCATTTTAAAAGCTGTTCCGGTGCTTGTATCTACGATATCAGCCTTAACTGCATCTGGAAGGAAAGCTCTTACAGCAACGACCTTCTTGCCGTTCTGTTCACATTCATGAAGACCTAATACCTGGAATGGATCGTGATGGTTGGTTCCAACAATAAGATCAATTTCGTTCTGAGAAACAATCTGAGTCATTATTATCTCCTGATGAATTCTATGAAAATGGCTCTGACCTTTTCTGTCAAAGCCATCATTCGCGATATTATTATTTTAGAAGAGCATTGCTGACAGCTTTGTCAAGCTGAGCTTCTGCCTTGTAGCCAATACTTTTACCTACTGGCTGACCATCTTTAAAGAAAATTACACAAGGAATAGCAGAAATGTTGTATTTGTTAGCAATGTCAGCACAATCATCTACATTGACCTTACCAAACTTAATCTTGCCTTCGTATTTTTCGGCTAGCTTTTCTACAACGGGACCCAGCATTCTGCAGGGACCACACCATTCTGCCCAGAAATCCACAACAGCTGCGCCTTTATAATTCAATACTTCTTTTTCAAAGTTATTGTTATCAAAAACCATAGCCATTTTTAGACCTCCCTCATATCCTTTGTGTGTACAAGTTTAACATGGAGCAGAAAATCTTACAAGTACAATTTAATGAATGAGACCTTCGGACTGTGAATGAATCAGCGATGCCGATTATGAATGATTTTGCTTTCGCAAAATATGAATGAGCCTGACGGCTATATTTACTATACGCTTCGCTAAATTTGCTGAATAAAAACAATAGCGACCAAGTATGTAACAAATAGGGCGATAGCCCAATTCACATTCGGCGTTAGCCGAATCATTCATCGACCGCAGGTCGCATTCATAGCCCACAGGGCTCATTCATTTTATTTCCTGGTTTTGGCTACGAAGGTTTCGTAAATCTCTTTGCGGAGAGTACCTGCACCAGAGTTGTGAATAAGGAACAGATGCTGTTCAGGCTTAATGCATGCACGAACCTGGAACAAATACAAGTGACCGGCATAGCTTGTCATTACAACGGCTACATCACAGCGACCGACGATTTCACTTGTTCTAGCCTGGCTGATGGTGTGGAACCCGTCATACCATTCGAAATCTGCTTCAGCAATACCGGCTTCCTTGAGAACCGGCCAGTATTGTTCGCGTCCGCCACCGCCGAAAATAACAATACGTTTGCCAGTAAGCGCGCCTTCAACAGAGTTGACGTTTTCGTCCGGCAAAGCATTGAGTTGGCGAAGCTTAGCCATGAGTTCCTGATTTTCTTCATCAAGCTTTCTAAATTCGGTGTTAAGCAAAGCTTCTTCTTCAAGGGTTTCCTTGAGTTCCTTATTGGCAGCATTAACCTTGGCTTCTGCTGCAGCAAGCTGCTTGCGGACTTCGGTAGGATCAAGCTTAGCTACCTTGGCCTTCATTTCTTCGTTTTCGACCTTGGCAGCACGAGCTTCTGACTTAGCCTGGTCTCGTTCAACGATAAGCTTGTTAATCTGTTCCTTGAGCTTGTCAGATTCAGTGCGCATTTCGCCAATCTTTTCCTGCAGCTCTTCCTTGGTCATTTCGAAATCCTTCAGAGAGAAGGTCGGACGGGTCTGATGGAAGTGTTTCAAAACAAAGTGATGGTGAGTATAAACTTCAAGAATATCCTTCAGATAGTCTTCATAAGCTTCTTGCTTATCTTCATCGGGCGGGAACTCAGTCTGAACATCTTCAATCAAGAGCTTCAGAAGCTTCTTACCGTCTCTGTAAGCCTTATCAACGTCTTCATAGAAGGTTGGCCTTACAAGGTGCAGGTTCTTGGTCTTATTGAAAATTTCGTCCAGATGAGCGAAGTTATCAGCATTCAAAAGCTTCCAGAAGCGGATAATATCTACCGGCTTTATTTCGTAGCGAAGTTCACCGACGATTTTATCCAAAGCTTCCTTGCGGCCATCTTCAGATTCAGGAATCGGTTCTGTTTCTGTTTCAGCGCAAATAACATCAATCTGCTTAATCAGCTTCTTGAAGGAAGCAAATTCGTCGCTATCAAGGAACAGTGCTGCCAGAAAACTCTTTCTCTTCAGGAAATGTCTAGAGAAAATGCGCTTTTCGCCACCAATTTCAACGTCGAACTTAGAACTTCTCTTTGCACCGACCTTGTGCTTCTTGGTTACGGCTTCTTCGATAGCTTCAGCTTCGCGCTGCTTACGGATTTTAGCAATCTTTTCCTCGATCATTTCGCCAACAAGACGTGCCTGAACAGGACCGCTCAGTATAATATCAAGTATATCGCCGACAAACAGAGCGAAAGCGCGACCATTCTTATCGAAAGCGTCTGCGAATTTCTTGTGGATATTCCAGAATTTGTCTTCTTCAGCATTCTTCTTTGTGTCTACTTCAGGCTTTGGTTCACTCTTTTTCACAAGATTTCCTGCCAACTGGCTGAACTTGTTACCAGAGGCGTTCGGGGAAAAACCAGCAAGCTTTTCCAGTTCATCGAAGTTCTTTTTCTGACTTCTTGAAAGATTGAGACCGTCTAATGGGTTTAGCATATGTTGTGACTTCCTGATTTGAGTTTGTTTAAGCTATCTGATTGCCGCCGCGTTTGCGAGCAAGCTTGAGTGACTTTTCTGCGAGCTTGAGCAAGTCGCCAGGCTTAGTAGTGATGGCCGAACTGCTGGCAATACCAAAACTGCCTGTTACCAAGATTGTATTGTTCCCTGCTCTTACCTTCGTTTGGGCAAGTGACGCCTTGAGCTTGTTAGCTACAACCATTGCGCCTGCATAAGGTGTTTCGGGAAGCAGCATTACGAAACTGTCTGCGCCAAAACGGGCTACCAGGTCATGGATTCTCGTTGCTGAGCGGAACAACTTGCCAACTTCCTTGAGAACACGGTTTCCAACATTTTCGCTGAAGCCTTCATTCACAGCAGAGAAGTGGTCCAAGTCCATCATTATGAGGGAAATATCCTTACGATAACGCTGTGCCCTGCAAAATTCTTCTGCAAGTCTCTGCAGGAACAGGTTTTCGTTTGCTATACCTGTTACCGGGTCAGTTGTTGCAGAGTGGAACATCTTGGTTCTGTTAATAGCAACAGAAGCCTGAGCTGCGAATATCTTCAGCATCTGGTCTGTGCGTGAAGTCATGATGTTACCGGAATGCTTGGTATCAACATAGAGCACGCCTATATTGCTTGAAAGTTCCTTCAAAGGCACGATAGCAACGGAAAGTATTCCAGCATCCTCCGGGCCCTTAAGTCTTGGGTTAGGATTTTTGAAATTGTGTGACGGACCAATGAGGGATTCACCTGTATCAAAGCATTTACTGACCAGAAATGAAGTTGCCTGCATATCGTCAGAAACTTCCTTGTTATCGAAGTTGAACATGGAAACAGTTTCAAGTCTGCCAAGCTCTTCGTTGTAAAGCATCATCATGGCGCGTTCGCCGCCAGTTACGTTAATTGCCATTTCCAGAACGAAATCCAACATTCTTGGGAAGCTAGAAATGGAATTCAGAGCATAGCTTACTTCCAATACAGCAGAAAGCTCCTTGATACGGGTTACCATTTCCCCTTCTGTTGCAGACAGAGCCGGATAATATTCTCTAGGAATCTTTGAACGTATTGTTGCAAAGCTCTTTCTTACAAATGATTCATTGCTATTCAGGAAGAATGGGAAAAACCTGTCATCGTCAGAACTGATGGAAGCTTCATTCCCTTCAAGCTGTAGGCAGACAAAGCAGTCATCTGACATTTCGATGTAGGAACCTGGGGTAATAGTAGAAATAAAGCCAGGTTGGATTTTATTGCCGTTTACTACTGTTCCGTAAGGACTTTGCAGGTCCTGTAAGGTCAAGTAACCGTCTGCGTTATAACGCAACTGGATTTGACGTCGAGCAATACCCATTTTGTTGAGCTGAATGTCACAATCGCTGCCACTGCCTATTACGACGCCGTCGCCGTGCAGGCTTGGGCTTCCTTCGTAAAGAATCTGCCCGTTTCTATCTGTAATTACAATTTTCATGTTATCTTCCCGAATTTATACTTAAACAAGTAAGTATACTATGCATAGACGGCTTTGTCAAAAACTGAGAGTGGCAACGGATAACAGGGATAAGGACGGATGAAGCAGGCCAAGCAGCCGATTTTTAGCCTAGTTGCCTCGTGTCCTTGAGTTTTCCCTTACGATACTTTTTGCTATGCGATTGTTAGCAGGTCATACTCCTAACAAACCATAGTTTAGCAGAAACCTACGCTGGTAAAGCACCAGTCATCTAAAACCGAGGTTCAAAAAATGGCCTGCTAATCGGCTGTTTGGCCTGCTCCATCCGTAGTAATCCTGATATCCGTTGCTACTAAGCTGCCCTTTCAGCGAAACGCCCTTCTTTTATCTTCTTTTGCGGAACTTACGGGATTCTGACTTGGTCATGCGTTTAGCAGGAACAACCAGCGGTTTCATATCCTTCTGGCGGTTGCCTCTACCACCCTTTCGTAAAGTAGGATTAAGAGGCATTTCCTGCCTTTTGCCATGCTTGGAACCTTTATCCTGTTTCAAACCTTCCTGACGGCCTGCTTCGACCCCCTTTCGTAAAGGGGGATCAAGGGGGATTTCCTTCATTTTGCCATGTTTGGAACTTCTATCCTGCTTCAAGCCTTCAACTTCCGACTTCGGCTTCTTCTCAAAATCATGCAGAAACTTGCTAACATCTATCTGAGGCTTGTCAGAAGGTATCAGCCCAAGCTGCTTAGCCAGTTCCGGATTAGCAGCCAGATCGTCCGGATCAATATCATCAAGACTGATTTGTGGCTGCTGTGCTTCTACAGACCCTGGTTTTCTATCTTTAGAAATATTCAGTGCCCTGCGGCAGACAACTACGTCTTTAAGCTTGTCTATGAGCTCCTGTGGCATATCTTCCGGCAAATCCACAATACTGAAGCAGTCCATTATTCTGATACGGCCGATGTAGCGGCTGGACATTCCCGTTTCGCCTGAAATCGCACCTACAAGATTGCCTGGCTGAACCCCATGGAACTTACCAACTTCAACACGGTAACTGACCATGCCTTCTTCCGGTTCGTTATCTCTACGGCTTCTGCGGTCGGCCTTCGGGGTTACTTCAGGTTCGAATTCCTTCAAAGCCTTAGCTTCAGCATTTTTCTGTTCCTGAACATGCAGAGGCTTGTCCTTACTAAGAATCTTAGTCAGCGCAGCGGCTGCATCAAGCACATCAACACCGCTTTCGTGGCAGTAAATATCAATGAGGTTTCTATAGAAATCAAGCTTTCCTAACTCGATAAGCTTGTTGAGCTCATCCTTAAGAGCATTGATACGTCTGGTGCAAATAAAAGAAGCGGTCGGCATCTGCATCTGTTCAATCGGCTGTCGCGTAGTTTTTTCAAGCATATTAAGCCAGCGCTTTTCGCGTGCAGAAATAAATATAATTGCTTCACCCTTGCGTCCGGCACGGCCTGTGCGGCCAATTCTATGAATATAGCTTTCCTGGTCCTGTGGCAGGTCGTAGTTAATAACATGTGAAATTCGGTCCACATCAAGGCCACGGGCAGCAACGTCTGTTGCTACAACTATGTTGAGTTTGCCGTTCTTGAGCTGGTCAATAATTCTTTCACGCTGTCCCTGGGGAAGGTCACCATTGAGGGCTGCTACATTGAATCCACGTGCAACAAGCTGATCGGTTACTTCGAGTGTATCAATCTTTCTTGAAACGAAAATCAGTGCAGCATCGTAGTCTTCTGCTTCCAACAAACGTGAAAGAGCGTCAATCTTCTGCAAACCTGTTATCTGCCAATATCTCTGGCGGGTTGCTTCAACAGTTGCGGTGCGCTGTCTGATGGTTATTTCTGCCGGCTCATTCATGAAACGACGAGCCAGTTCACGGATTTCCTGCGGCATTGTCGCCGAGAACAAAGCAATCTGACGCTGCTTCGGTGCCCTTTCAAGAATCCATTCAACATCTTCCTTGAAGCCCATGTTAAGCATTTCGTCTGCTTCATCCAAGATAATTGTCTTGATTGAACCAAGACGCAAAGTGCCACGTTCAATGTGGTCCATCACACGGCCAGGTGTGCCCACAACGACATGAACGCCTCTCAGAAATGCACGGAGTTGTGCACCGTATTCAAGACCGCCATATACTGCAACAGTGCGGAGACCTTCAAGATGCGAAGCATACTTATCAAAGGATTCACAGACCTGGTTGGCAAGCTCTCGTGTTGGAGCAAGAACCAGAACCTGCGGGTCATAACAGCTTAAGTCAATCTTTTCCAATATGGGAAGCGCAAAAGCAGCGGTTTTGCCTGTGCCTGTCTGAGCCTGACCAACAACGTCACGGCCAGTCATAAAAACTGGTATAACCTGAGCCTGGATAGGTGTAGGGGTTACATAGCCAGCATCGGCTACAGCCTTAAGCAGAGGCTTGCTAAGCCCCAACTCTTCAAAACCTGATATTGTATTTTCATCTAATGCCATAAATATTACCTGCTTTCTGCTCCGTTCGGCTATTGGCTCTTGGCCGAGAGTTCCATCCTAGTCACAAAGTGACGCACTCTCAACGCAACGCCCTAACTCAGGCTTTTCGCTTATAACCACACTTGCAGACTTTTTTGTTGCCGAGAACACGGCCACAGTCCGGACAATACTTGCTCTTAAAGCTATTAACCTTTTCTTCGGCTGATTTCTGCTTACGCTTTTCTTCCAGCTTCTGGGCCAGTTTCAGAAAATCAAGCTGTTCTGCTTCTGAACAGGCAGAGCTCTTCGGTGCACCTAGATGCATTTCCTCGTATTTTTCTGAATAATCCGGGTTTTCCTTCAAATAAGCTTCAAAGGCCTTTTCCGGGTCCTTAAATTTTTTGAACAGGTGCTGATATTCGTAAATAGGCTCTTCTTCGAGCTTTTCTTCGCAAAGTTCAATAAACTTATCTTCCCAGACATCGTAAGCATCTTTCATCATAATATTGCCTCTGACTATTGATTTTGTGCAAATTATACCCTACAAAAGCCTAAAATTCAACAATGAGACTTAGGGGTTGGGGATTGGGAGCCGGGGGTTGTTGGGACTGCCAGATTGGATTTGCTAATGCTTAGAGTTAGTTATGCAGACTTAGTAAACTTGTTTTTAATTATTTGCTTTCGCGATTATGAATGAGGCTGACGCCTATAGTTACTATACGCTTCGCTAAAAAAATTTAAGCCCAGAATATTTAACAATGTTGCATTAATTTCTTTTATAGATATAATTAAATTATGCCAACAATAATCAGACAAGATGGTTTCCTAATAATGATTATGCTGAATGATCACCGACCACCTCATGTGCACGCTTTTAAAGGCAATGGTCGTGCCCGAATCACATTAGGTAATTCTCAAGAAAGGCCACACATCTTAGAAGCATATGGCATGAAAGACGCTGATGCAAAAAAAGCATTGTTAATAGTTATCGAAAATCAGGAAAGTTTAATAAAAGCCTGGGAGAAATATCATGAGTAAATTTGTTATAACAGATGAAGAATTGAAAAAAGAAATCAAAGAAGCTAAGTCTGTTGGAAAAAGAGCTTACGAAACAGAACCCAGAGCTGTTACTGTTAAATACAATAAAAAAACAGGTCGTGTAATTGTAGACCTAATAACAGGAGTATCATTCATGTTCCCGGCAGCAATGGCTGAAGAATTAGCAAATCTGCCAGCAGCAGTCTTATCTGATGTAAAAATTCTTGCAGACGGCATTGCTATTTATTGGGAAAAAGCAGATGTAGCCTTGAGCGTTCCAGACCTTCTGAATGGTATTTTTGGTTCAAAAAGCTGGATGAACAAGCTACGAAATAACATTAACCAGGAAGCCAAACTCGCATCAAACTAAAATGTGTTCTCCCCAACCCCTAACCCCTAATACTAAGCCCTTGTTGTTCTGGCAGTTATTTGTGTGTTTTTTTAAGATAGGTGCATTCACGCTTGGCGGTGGCTATGCCATGCTTCCCCTTATTCAGCAGGAAATAGTAGACAAGCGCAAATGGATAAATTCTGACGAGTTTCTAGAACTCCTCGCCCTGGCCCAGTCAGCCCCTGGCCCAATCGCTGTTAACACCGCAGTTTTTGTAGGTTACAAGATTATGGGCATGGCCGGCGTGTTAGCCACTGTTATTGGAAGCATCCTACCCTCATTTGTAATCATACTTATCATCGCAATGTATCTGAAGGATTTCAGAAAGTTAGACCGCGTCGAAGCAGCCTTCAAAGCCCTGAGACCCGCTGTTGTGGCGCTTATTCTTGTTCCCGTAATCAACAATTCAAAGAAGTTCGAAAAAAGTGCAGTACCCTACTCTATTGCTATCGTCTCCGCAATTCTAGTTGCTAATTTTGGCATTTCACCGATTTATATAATCATTGCCTCTGCCTTTCTTGGCCTGTGCATAGGTCTTATCAAGCAAAAGCGCGCAGACACTACAACGGAGGTAAAAGAATGAGCATTTACCTTCAGTTATTGCTAAGCTTCATGAAGGTCGGCCTCTTCGGCTTCGGTGGCGGTTATGCCATGCTTCCATTATTGCAAGAGGAAATAGTAAGCGCACCTCACAACTGGCTAACACTTCAGGAGTTCACCGATATAGTCGCTATTTCACAGCTCACCCCAGGGCCTGTTATGATAAATAGTGCCACCTATGTCGGTTATGTCGTAACAGGCACGGTATGGGGCTCTATATTAGCTACAATCGGCGTATGCATACCCCCCACAATCATAATGCTAATTTTCTCTAAATTTTATCTGAAATTCCATAACAATAAATACATGGAAATGATTTTCTCAACACTGAAACCGGCAACAGTAGGTCTTATTCTTGCTGCTGCTATCAGTCTTGTCACAAGAGAAAACTTCATCGACATCTACAGCCTGTTATTCTTCATAGCTGCTTTCATAGCCACATACAAAAAGGTTGACGCCATCAAGCTGATTGTCTGTGTGGCCGTTATAGGTATACTGCTATATTAAAGGTCGCTTCGCCCGGGAGTAGGCAGGAAAATCCTCTACCCCCTTTTACAAGAGGCTGTCTAAGAACTATCAAATTGCCAAAGCACAAACTAACGGTAATTTGTAAAAAGCTAGAAATAGCACGGATTTCCTAGTCCCTAGTCCCCAACCCCCAGCCTCCAACCCCGCTGTATGAGTGTTGTTATGGCTATTGCTACCGCAATTCAAAGAGGTTCCAGAGTTTACGTCTACGATGACAGAAAGCACGAATTATATTCCAAGAGCGGTGAACTTCATGGTTTTACTGGTTCTTCTGTCAGTGTAAGAGAGGGTAATCGCATTCACGTCTATGATGAAAAAGGTCGCGAAACCGCCAATCTCTCTACAAGATAATTGAACTAAAAAAAAGCCTTCTGTAAATGTTTTTTCACAGAAGGCTTTTTTTTGGCAATATAATACAACCTGAATTCTTTTATTTGCTTAACTGTTCTTTGAGCCAGACAGGTTTATCGACAGTAATCAAACCTTTGCATTTGGAAAGGCTTTCGATTAGGCCGCTGCTGAGAGTAGTGCGTATTTCTGCGCGCAAAGTAACTGCTTTTTCGATGTCGATATTCTTGTTATCTTCCGTGAGAAGCGACAATTTTACATCTTTGCTCTGGTTTATGGCAGCATTCAATACCAATTCTTCCGGCTTGGGGTCTGTGAAACCTTTAAGAATTTCGTAAATTATTCCCAGCATATTATTGTAGTGAGCGTTGCAGAAATTCTTCATCGGTTCGATGGTGTAGGTATTATTAGGCTTATCAACGATATTAAGACCTAATCCGTCACGAAGATCAGCTATATCTCTCTGTATGGTGCGAATGCCAACATGACCTTCACCTGCAATCTGAGGATTGTTGTTGACTGCGTTAGCCAGTTCTTTTGCTGTTAATGGTCTTTCGGCTTTTAGCTTAGATACGATAATGGCGTAGCGGGTAAAAACAGTAATGTATTTCATATGAGACTCCTTAAAATTTGAAATTTGATTCAAGGGTCCCAACGATAAAAAACCTCATACCACTTCAGCATGGTATGAGGTGTTTCAACCCATGACTGTCTATGACGCAAGAAGTAGTTAAGATATTTATATGGCTTGGGGATGACTAATTTGAGAAAATGTGCGATATTGAGGTTAGGAGTAGAAGATGCTGTTAGACAAAGATATCAGAGAACCGCTATTTGATTACCTGGATGAAACCTTTGGTAAGGTCAGAACCTGGGAAGAAAAGAATATAGGAATATCAAGAGCTGATATTGTAATGGTTACAGAAAGCGGCATTTGCGGAATAGAAATAAAAAGCGATGCTGATAGCTACTCCCGTTTGCCAAGGCAGATAGTAGATTATGATAAATATTATGACCAGAATATTATTGTTGTAGGAACCTCTCATGCCAATCAGGTTGACAAGCATATTCCAGACTATTGGGGAATCATCACAGTGGAAGAAGTTGATGGGAAAGCAGATTTTTATATGCTGCGTGCACCTAAAGATAATCCCCATATGGTGTGGGAGAGAAAAATGGAGATCCTATGGAAATCTGAATTGGCAATGATACTCGAAAAATTCGATTTCCCTAAATATAAAGAAAAAAGTAAAACTTTCATAGTAAAAAAGATACTGGCAGGAATACCTCAAAAGCTTACAGAAGGCGAATTAAGAAAAGAGATGTCAGATATTCTTTTCGAACGTGACTATACGAAATTTGACAATTTCAATAATGAATCAGCTCTAGTATCAACTCCAAAACCTAAGAAAATTGCTCAAAACAGCTTAGATATATTTGACATTTTCATGCAGAAAACCTCCAGCAAACGTATTTTAAGAAAAGGCCGTGCCCAAATAATACGAAAGAGAAAATAGTATATAAACTCATCTGTCTTCAGAACAAAACTCATTTATTGTAACAACAAGTAGTGATGGTTTACTTGATTATCATAAAGAAAAAATAAAATAGTGGGTATCGGTAAAGGGGGGGGCGATAATTAGCAATATATATTGTTGCAAAATTTATATAATTGATTATAATAATGTTTAAAAATAACTACATAAAAATAAGTAGTGTTTGAAAATATGGAAGTTATATGGGTAGAAAAGCAATAACAATTTTACCTGAGACAAGAGATATTCTTTGTCAGATGGGTGAACAGATTAAACTGGCAAGACTGCGAAGAAGAATAAGTTCGCAGCTTATTGCTGACCGTGCTGGTATTAGCCGTTCAACAATGGTTGAAGTAGAAAAAGGTTCTCCTTCTGTTGCAATCGGCATATATGCAGCCGTTTTGCATGCTTTGAACAAGATGGATAAAGACTTGCTGCTAGTTGCTAAAGATGATGTCTTAGGTCGTAAGTTACAGGACCTTGAATTACCAACCCGTGCCCGCGCCCCGAAGAACAACTGAAACAAATGTTAAAATCACCAGAAAAAATATGGGGTTACGAAAAGAGATCAGACTAATTTATTGTTGAAAACGTCAGGTTGTGACGTAATCTGAGGTTAATATAAGAATATGAAACATTGAGTTTCAAATTATTCTTATAGGAGTGTTGTTATGGCTATTGCTACCGCAATTCAAAGAGGTTCCAGAGTTTACGTCTACGATGACAGAAAGCACGAATTATATTCCAAGAGCGGTGAACTTCATGGTTTTACTGGTTCTTCTGTCAGTGTAAGAGA
>JAZUDR010000176.1:0-2202 GCA_045639725.1 Candidatus Avigastranaerophilus sp.
GGTTTAAAGCTCTTAAGTTTTGCGTTCTTCATTTTATTTACCTCACAATACTTCCGCAAGCGTAAACAACCTGAGTTACAACAAAAATCAGACGCCTAAATTATTTCTCTTCACCACTCTACTTTAATTATAATATCAGAATATGAAAGTGTAAACCTTTGAACATACTCACCTTTTTGCGCAATGCCCCAATAATTGCGGTATATATTCAAAATAATTGTTTAAACATTGCCTTCATAGACATATTTTAAATGTTTACGTGCGATATCAGCCATTTTGTAGACAGTTTCAACAGGTGTTGGTTCTGCATCAAGCATGTTACCAGCAGGGAAAAAGCGCGTAACATGAAGTACCATTTCTTTGTCTATTTCTGCTACAGTCTGAGCCAGCTTTTCCATATCTGCTTCAATATCGTTAAAGCCAGGAACAATCAATGTAGTCAATTCAACATGAGCAGTTTTATTTGCTCTCTTGATTGTGCCTAAAATAGCGGAAAGGTTACCGCCAATAGCTTTATATTTATCAGGGTCTATAGTTTTTAAATCTATATTCAATGCGTCAAGATACGGAGCCAGTCTGTAATAAGCTCTTGCTGTAACCATTCCATTCGTAACCAAAACATTCTTCAGTTTATTGTCTTTAGCCAGTTTCGCAGCTTCTTCGATGAAATCAAGACTAATCAATGGCTCATTATATGTATATGCAATACCTATATTTCTCGGTGTTTTCAAAGCCTTACCGACAAGTTCTTCAGGACTCATATAGACGCTTTCGCAATACTCTCTCGAAATTGTATCATTCTGACACCAGGGGCATTTCATGTTGCAACCCCAAAAACCGACCGAAAGAATACGACTGCCTGGCATGAAATGCTTCAAAGGCTTCTTTTCAATAGGATCCAAAGCAAGTGCAGTCACTTCGCCATAGTTGCCACAAGCAACCCTGCCATTTACCAATCTATGACTTTTACATATTCCGTGATAAGTTTCGGTAACATCGCACCCATGCGGGCAATCATTACATATCATCGTTTAAATCCTTATTTGCATTTCAAAATACAAATCTTGCATTTTGGAACCCTATAATTGCACTTTGAATTCAATTATATCATAAATGTGCATTACTATTTATACCAAGTATTTTTGTCTTAGCTGCAAATGTATTTTCCTGATTTCTCTATATATTTCATTTATGTTAGCCTGATCTTTAAAACTGTCTATCATATTCTGATGCAATTCTGACCGATTAGTACTTTTTATTATTATTTTCACAATCAAATTTAATTTATTCTTTGATAAACAAAATGATTTCAGAATACCTGCTAATTCATTTTTCATTTTTGCAGCAACATGAGTTGGTTTTTCATTTTCGACATTCTCTTGCTTTTCTTCTGCTACTGTTTGGGATTCCGCTAGCTTAGTCTGCTTAGGCTTTTGAACTTTTTCAGAAATATTTGACTGTCTGTTAACTTTTAGCTTTTTATTATCTTTCCAAAAATCTATGGTAGCATCATAGTCTGTATCTTTGCTAACAATGCAGAATTCAGCATTAGGATGCTGATTTATTAAATAACCCAGATAAGTTGAAAGTTGAAAATCAAGGTAATTATCAGCTGTTCTTTTTGTGCCAATAAAATCAAAATCAGCCTTTGATTTTACAATGCTTTCCACAATAGAAAGGTCCACAGATTCTTTTATAGGACCATGAAAAACAATAACTTTATCTTCTGCAGTTAAAGAACTTATGCCATCTAACCCAGCTTCATGAACATTTTCGAAATCTACAAGAAATACCTTCATTTTTATTTTCCTAAGTAATTATTTAATTCAGCTATTAGCAATTTTTTCTCTTCCTGAGTAGCAAAACTGGCGTTTACAGAGTTTATATTCATTTTTATCAGGTCATTATATGTAAAACCACAGTCGTTGATAGCGTGGTCATATTCATCGTCAAGATTAACAGCGCTGAGAATAGTGTTATCCGTGTTAAGGGTAACCTTTACACCGGCGTCATAAAGCTTCTTTGCCGGGTGTTCAGCATAGGATGGTTCTGTTTTACACTGAATATTGCTTGTCAGACAGATTTCAAGAGCTACATCATTAGCTTTAACTTTATTAAGAACATCTTTGTCGAACCATGTCTTGTGACCGTGCCCTACTCTGCTGGCACCAAAATCGATTACAGTAGAAACATTCTCCGGAG
>JAZUDR010000177.1:0-4164 GCA_045639725.1 Candidatus Avigastranaerophilus sp.
CCTCCTTTGTAGAGGGTGTCTAAAAACTATCAAATTGCCAAAATACAAACTAACGGTGATTGGTAAAAAGCTAGAAATAGCACGGATTACCCAGCCCCCAACCCCCAATCCCGAACCCCGCTGTCTGAGTATTCAGACAGCCTTTTGTAAGGAGGGGTTGGGGGCTCAAAGCAGTAAAAACTAACAAATAATTATGATTTATGCATTATGAATTTTAAATACAATGTATTAATTTTATAAAAATAGTAAATAATAATAAGTAACTAGCCGAAAGATATCACAAGGATAGAATTCCTTGTATACGCATAAATTGTAAGGAGCTGGTTATGAAGTTCTTATCTGGCAATGGAAAGGGTTGTAGTTCAGTCTGTAAAAAGACTGCATGCGCTTTCCTGATGGCAATGTTATTGAATCTGCCAGCCAGTGCTTCCGAAAAACTTAGAGAAATCGGAGTTACTGGTTATGGCGAAAATGGGCTTATGCTTTTCCCTGCCCATGAAATTACTGAGTTCAACGCATCAATGGAAACCCCTGAAGTATTTCAGGCTGACCTCTATGACTTTGAACTGGAAACTGGTAGCAAGATTGTACCAACACCGCATCCAATGGTTAAATTTATGCGTGTAAGCCAGGTAAGCACCTCACCGGATGTTGTTAGAGCTACCCTTGTATTCAATGAAAAGGTAAATGCTACTCCAAAGCTTGTAGATAACAAGCTGGTAGTTGAAGCTTCCGCTGTTAAATCAGCCAAATCTTCCAAGAAGACTGCCTCTGCAAGAAAATCTTCAGTAGATACAATCTCTTCTTTTAATTCTGTTTCAGACAATGCTGCTTTTGCTTCTTCCAGTGCAGGTAAAACTGTTCTCGATCAGAAGGTAAGCCTTAGCTTTGAACAGGAAGATTTGCTTACAATTCTTAATGCTCTCGCTGCTAAATTCGATCTTCGCATCTTTGCTGATGCCGGTGTTAAGGGAAAGATGAGTGTAAATGCTCAGGATGTCACTCTTCGTGATGTTCTTAAGAATCTCCTTCTCCAGCGCAATTTCCAATATACTCTTAAAGGTAAGGATTTAACTGTAATTTCATTTAATAATGATTCTTCCAGAATGGCAAGAGAACTTCTCTTCAAGGACCTCAGCCTGAAGGATGCTTTACAGACCCTTTCCAAGATGATGAACATTAACCTTATTCTTCATGAAAGCGTTGAAGATAAGAAGGTTAACTTCTATGTTGAAAATCTTAGCCTTGATGAATTACTTGACCTTCTTATTGAAACTAACGGTCTCGTAAAGAAGCCTCACAATGATAATACCTTCATTATCTGTGACAAGGAAAGCGCTGGCGATTTTGGAAAGAAGCAGTATAGAACCTTCAAGCTTGTTAATGCTAAGCCAGAAGAAATCATCAGTATGATTAAGGGAAGCAAGTCCCTTAGCGAACGTATTGATACTGAAAACTTCTCTGTAAACGAAAGAATCAATTCTCTCTCTGTTTATGATTCACCAGAAAACCTCAGCCTGATTGAAAAAATCATTGAAAGCGCTGACGAAAAGCTTAAACAGGCGGTTATTGAAGTTAAGCTCATTGAAGTTAACAGAACTTCAGCTAAGAAGCTCGGTCTTTCTTTCAGTGACTACTCGGCTCATGTATTTGATGGCAGTAAGCTTCCCGAAAAGATTCTTGGTGGAACTAACCAGTCACCGATTACCGCAGCCCTCGATTTCCTTGAAAGCGAAAACAAGGTTAAGGTTCTTTCCAGCCCGAAGATTAGAGCCGTTCATGGCAAGAGAGCATCAATCAGCATTGGTAAGGTATACCCGATTCCTTACTACAAATATGAAAATGCTTCTAACAGCTATCTTGGTTATATTCCTCAGGTTTATAAGGAATACCGTGACGTTGAAGTCGGTATCAAGCTGGAGGTTACACCTGAAATTTCCCGCGATAATGAAATCAGCATGGAACTTAATACTACTGTTGACGATATGCTCGGCGAAGCAAATGAAGACGGTCAGTATAAACGTTCTCAGCGCACTACAAGCACATACGTCAGAGTTAAGAACGGTGAAACCGTTGTTATGGGCGGCTTGATTAGTGCTAATGACGATACCACCAAGCAGTCACCATCAGTTCTTAATAAGATTCCTCTCCTTAAGAGTCTGACAACTCACAACAATACTTCTGCTCAGAGTTCTGAAATGATTATCCTTGTTACTCCAAGACTGGTTAACCTGGATGACGCAGATGATGAAGATGTAGAAGATGGTGATGACATTCATGTAGGAGTCTATTAAGCTATGATTCGCAGTCTTAATAAGCTGAAAGCCAGAAAAGGCTTTACTATCGTAGAACTTATGGTAGTTCTGGTTGCTCTTGGGGTTATCCTGATATTTGCTGTTGATGAATACATGAGATATCTGGATAACTGCAGAATTACTCGTGCTAACGCTGACATAGAAGAGCTTATTAAGGCAATCCGCCTTTACAACATAAAGGAAGAAAAGCGTTTCGAGACTACAATATTCTCTCCGAACAATCTGGGTAGCTTCGTAGGTAACTATCTTGAAAAAGAAGCTCCTCTGGATCCATGGGGAAACTATTACCGACATGATCCCGACATGGGTATTGTTTATTCCTGCGGACCGAATAAAACCGCTGAAGTTGATTCTCAGGTTGTGCAGTCTGATGATATAGTTCAGAATTATCTGCCAAAGGATCTGTTTATTACAAGAGCAGAATATGTTGATGTAAACCTGAACAATCACTTGGACTTCAATGATTACGTTGAACTGACTTTTTCAAAGCCGGCTACTGTTGAAGAAAACTGTATCGGCCTGGATTTTGATACAACAAATCCGGAAAAGGCCCTTGGGACTGTTACTATAAAGAGTGTTGAAGGTAATTCAATGAAGGCTAGAATAACTTTCATACCTCCAATCCAATCGCAGGTTGTCGTGGGTGAAACTTGTATCTTACCTCGTAAATATATTGAATCAATTCACGACAAGACACCAGCTCAGCAGAGACTTCAACGATTTGATGACATGAGAATCGTAAAGAAGAAAAAATAACTGGTTAATAATAAAAATCATAAAAATAAAAAATAAGCAGGCTAAAAAATAAGTCTGCTTATTTTTTATTTTTATAGGTAAAGAAAGGGGAATTATGTAAAAATAAATTTTTATTTATTTTAAATAGGAAATATTCCTATTTGTGGTAAAAATACCATAAAGCTATGCTTTCGGCTCTATATGCAAAATTCAAGCAAAGTTGCTTGAGAAGTAGGATAATGGTTGAAAAAAGTATGTTTTTTTGGTATGCTTTATGCTAATTGACTTCGTAGAAAGATAAATAATTATTTATTTTGGGATGCGAAAAATGAAAAGGAAGAATGGTTTTACTTTAATAGAATTATTGGTTGTAATCACCATTTTAGCCATATTGGTTGGCGCAGCGCTACCGTTTGTACAGAACTATGTCAATGAAAGCCGAATTTCAAAGGCAAAATCAGACCTTGATGAAATAGCCCGCGCTCTTATGGTTTATGAAACCCGTGAAGGCACCTATAACAGCAAAAAGATAGACCATATTGTTGGCCGTTATCTTAATAATTCACCGGTTGACCCCTGGGGTGTAGCTTACATAGTAGCTACAGAAACAGGTATCGTTTATTCCTGTGGCCCTGATAGAATCGCAGACAACTATGACGATATCTCGGCTAACTATCAGGCTCCTCTGGCACTTGTGAATGTTAAATGGGTCGATGCCAACAGTACTGGCGCAGTTGATACCCAGAACAGACCGGATTACCTGATGCTTCAGTTCTCAAGAGCAATCTCTGCTACAAACAGCACTGCTATTGATGAAAGCACTAATAGCGGTATTGTCGGCACTTCTGATAAATATTTTAAATTGTCTTCACAAGATGATATAACAGTCATTTTTGATTGGTCGAACTTTAAACTTGACAAATCATGCACCTTAATTACATTACCTTTAGCTACGGGTGTCGTTGATGCATTCACTGCAGGCAGCGATACCTTGACTATTGTGTCTGTAAGTAATGATTCTGGCTTGCATGATATGGCAAGCTCAACCTTTAACCCGACTGGAAATGCTTGCATGGCCAGTCAACCAGTGGTAATAATGCCCTTTAAATAAAAG
>JAZUDR010000178.1:0-18855 GCA_045639725.1 Candidatus Avigastranaerophilus sp.
AATGCTGCAGGAACTCTTCAACAGAGCTTACAGATATAGCAGATGGATGCTTTGAAAGACATGAAACGAGAGAATGTAGATTCTTTATATTCTTTTCAACCTGAAGCTGTCTGCAAATAACCTTTAAATCGGCATCTGACATAAATTCCCAAGCTGAAATAGCTTCTGATACATAGAATCTGACTTTTTCATTTGAATGGCTAAAGCCAAGGAATACATTCTTATGAAGCTGAGGAGCATCGGCTTTTCTAAGAATATAAGAAAGCCACTTTGCTACTTTTTCATCAGGATGAGTCAAAAGATTTAATACCGTATTTACTACATCCTTAGATGTAACCTCTGGCATAGAATTGAATACATTTTCAATTCTATATTCATCACTATTCTCAAGGAATTTGATAACAGCAGGAACTGCTTCCGGATTGTTCATAGAAAGCAAAGCAGAAACTATATGTGGTATCAGCGTTGGTTCTGTACCATCATCCATAATCTGAATCAATACCTTTACAGCCTTCGGTCCTATCATTACCAATGATTTTCTAGCCCAGAAACGGATATCTTCAGAAGGATCGTTAAGAACTCTTACAATAGAAGTAACAGAGGCTTCACCATAATTTACTAGACAATTCGAAGCAGCGTTTCTCACCGGCCAGTTTTCATCACCAAGCAACTTAATAAGAATATCTATAACCTTCTGGTCAGGAGAAATTTTCTGAAGAACTCCCAATAAGAATAATCTTTCCTGTTTATTGCCTTTTTCTAGAATTCTAATGATTGGAATAAAAGCTAATCCACCAATAGAACCAATTATTTTTATAATCTGGAATCTAAGGTTTTCATCTTCTGTATTTAAGATGCTAAGAAGCAAATCCAAATTGAGATTATGTTTTTTGGTCAAGCAATCAGCAGCAAAATCAGATACTATTCTATCCGAGTCAGCAAGACAACGCACAATTTCCTGAACAGCAGAATCGGAACGAAGCTTAGAAAGATTTTCTATAGCCATCATTTTCAGTTCCTGGTCAGGGGTTGACAACAAGCGCTTCAATAAAGGCATTGCTTTTTCGCCTATCAGATTTACAATTATTTTAACAATATCGTATCTGATAAGTGAATCTACCCTGCTAAAACTTGCAGAAAGCTGATCAAAAGCCTTAGGACCTAACTTAGAAAGTTGTTCAGCAGCAAGTCTTCTTATTGCCCACGAACGGTCTGCTAAGCCTGCTATTAAATAATCAATGGCTTTGGGTGTTCCTAATTCACCAAGAGCATTTAAAATTGAGAATCTTAAAGCAAAATTACCTTCTTTATAGAAACGGCTTAATTCCGGTAATACAGAATCTTTTCCTATTTTTACAAATAATGCTATTACACTGTGATTCGGTATTTTTGATGGTGTAAGAATAATTTTTCTTAAATCATCAAGAATTATCTGATCAAAAGAAAGAAGCTGCTCAAAAACGAGTTTTCTTACGCTCCAGTTCACGTCATTAAGCATTGGATACAATACTCTTGCATTCTCAAGCTTCTTTATAAAACCAAGACCTCTAACAGCATAGCTTCTTAGTTCAGAATCCTTGTTCTGTAATCCATGCTTTAAAACTGCTATAGACTTCTGGTCACCAATATGACCTAGGATATAAAGAATCCAATAATATTGGTCAATATTCTGTTCTGAAACTTTTTTTTCGAGGAAATCAGAAATTCCTTCGCCCCAGTCTAATAATGCTTTTGCTGCAGTTTCACGCTTATGCCATGACCGATCGCTGAGCATACCAATTATAGCATTGCATGAGTTTTCATTATGCTCTGCAATAAGTGCGTCCAGACCTTCATGCCATAAGGATTCATCACTGCTGCTTATAAGCTCATAGGGTGACTTATTCATCAAATTCCTCTTATCAAACAATATTACTCAATAAACTTATCACATTCTTTAACTTTTCTAAAGACTATTTCTTAAATAATTAAACTATTTAAGAAATAGCAAAAAAAAGACCTGCATCTCTGCAGGTCTTTTTTAAAATTCTCTATTAGCGGTTAGCCATTGGATAGAGTGAGCGGATAGTACCGTTCATAGTGTAAAGCTGCCAAGTAAAGCTTTCGCCATTTAAGTCAGCCTTGAAGGTCAAAGAACCTGGAACGCTACCATTAGCACGGCAGGTTTCGATTGCGATGTGACCGAGAGCAAGGAGAGCCATTGGTGAATGCTGGAGAGTGAAACCTCCCTTTGGCTTCTTGCAAGTTGGGAGAGGACCATTTCCGTCTGGGTCCCAAGTGTAAGAACCAGTATACATTCTTGGATTGCCAATAGCTTCTACAGAATTGATGTATTCTACATGACCATTGCGTTCGTCAGTGTTGTATCTATACCACCAGTGATAACCAGAAACCTTAGTGCCCTTGATTTCGCCAGCGATTACATGTTCAAAGCCTGCGCCTGAACCGAACCAGTTGTTCATCATATCGTCGATGCTAGTATTTGTAATCTTGAGAGCTTCCTGAATACATGGATCGTTTTCGATTGAATGGAAGAATTCAGTGATAGCTTTTCTGTGTTCACCCATTTCTGGAGTGTTAGTGTGTGGATCAAAGAGGTTGCAGAGCTTAACGCATTTGTCATAAGCTGCTGGGATTGGAGTTGTGATATCCTTGAACAACTTAGTAGCGCCGTTGCGGCCTTCGTTCTTCTGAACCTTTACAGAAGCTTTCTGGTCAAGAGAATAGAGGTTCTTAGAAAGCTGTGTAATCTTCTGAGCAAGAGCGGAATTTCCGCCACCATTATTGCCACCATTGTTTGGTTTTGGCTTATTGTTATTTGGCTTGTGACCGTTTTTCGGTTTCTTGCGGCTTACTTCATAAGAAATCATGCCGTCTTCTTCCTGAGAATCGATTGCCTGAGAAATGGCAGCCTGAAGTTCTTCGTCAGTAGAAATCAAACCAATAGCGATGCTGTTGCTAAGAGTTCTGCGAAGCTGTTCGTCTTTGATTGAATCAAGCTGATCGCTAAAATCTTTAGTTGCAGCAGTAGCTGGTGTAGACATAGCTACGAGAGATAACATTGCAATTGCGGCTAATGAAAGTGACTTACGCATTCCATGCTCCTTACTGATTTACTATATACTTATCGAGCCAAAATTCTTTATTACGATAGTGTTTAAATTATGAACACCATGTAATTCAATACTGATTAATTTATACCATAAAAAATTCATACCCGCAAGGGCTAAATTATATTTTTTTTAAAAATTAGTGTACACAAAAAAGGCTGCTCATTTTTTGAGCAGCCTTTTTATTGTCTTTTAACTATGTAATCAATCCCAACGGTGGTTGATGCCTGCGATTACGCTGAAATCGCTTTCAACACCCCATTCATGCTTAATGTTGATTGGGAAGCCAACGTTTGCCTGCCATTCATCATTAAATACCACGAAGCCAAGTGTAAGATCTGCATTCATACCATTTTCACCATACTTTTCAGTTGGAGCCTGATAGTTTTCTGCAGAAATTTCACCAACCAGTGAGAAGTTGCGGTTTACACGATAATCAGTGCCAGCTCTGAATTCAATCTTAGTAATATCATCCTTAGAATCATTAGCAAAGTTCAAATTCAAATGACTAGCCCATTTATCGTTCAAAATGCCTGAATAAGCACCGCCGAATTCAACCCAGGAGCCTTCTGTAGCACCAGCAGGACCGTTAGCAGTAAATCTTGGAGCTGCACTTTCCTTGCTCTTTCTACCATCGCTCAAACCATACTGATTAACGATTGGTGAATGATAATTTCCACCTGCAATTTTGCCTTCAAGGTGAAGTGTAACAGCATGAGTGCCTTCGAAGTTCTTCCAAACCTGATAACCAACCTTTACAGATGTATCATGCATACCATCAAGGTCAGCCTTCTTACCACCGTTTACGCCTTCTTCCCAGCTCTGATATGGAACAGTAATACCTGCAAAGAATTTGTGACCAGTGTAGTTCAGGTTCAGCATATACCTATTAGCGCTACCGTCTACGATATCCTTTTCACCATTAAAATATTTAAGATTGTCATGTTTTAAAGTGAAACCAATATTCCAGGTTGGAAGATATGGTATCAATGCGCTTTCAGTATTAAACAAGCCACGATAGCCGTTTACATTAGTGAAGTAAGGATCGTAGTCAGTTGCTTTGAGTTCATCTGGCAGACGATACTTTTCTTCTCTATAAAGTTCATACTTGTGAGTAGCAACTGGCTGATCAGAAATTACATGATTAGCAGTTGTTGGAGCTGGAACTACAGCACCTGGAACAGTATCGCAGTCACAGCCTGCTGGTGGAGCTGGAGGAGGAGCGAAATTATCTGAGCTGTATACAGGAACATTATTCTGCTGATATGCTGGAGGAGCAGGTGGAACTGGAGCCTGTGGAGCATTGAAGTTGCTATAAGCCATTGGTGGCGGAGGTGGAGCTACCAGTGGAGCAGTATTTGGATCGAATGAAGGATCACTTACAACTGCTGGTTCTGTCTGGACATAACCATAATTGTTGTAACCCATGTTATCTGCTGGCTGAGTGTTAGCTGCAGCCATCTGCCATGGCTGAGCGCTGATTGCTCTTTCTTCTACCTGACTGATACCTATTGGCTGGGCAGAAATAACAGGTCCTGCTTTCTTAGCACCTGGAATTACCAAAACATCGCCGACCTGAAGTTTATTTGGATCGATGCTTGGATTAGCCTTAGCAATCTTCTGCCACTTAGAAGTAGAGCCTAATAGCTGTTTAGCAATCTTACCAAGAGTATCACCTTTCTTAACGGTATAAGTACCTTCGCTGCTTACACCATAATAACTGGCATCTGCAGATTCAGATTCTTCTGGCATTTCGCTAATTTCATGTGCGGCTACTGGAGCTTCTTCAGCAATAATGCTATTGTTTGCTACAGTAACAAGCTTCTGACCAACATAAATTCTGTTACCATTATCAATATTGTTCAGAACCATTAAATCCTGCCAGCGATTTGGATCACCATAAACCTTCATGGCAATCTTCGGAAGTGTGTCACCAGCCTGAACAGTATATTCATTCTGAATTTCTGTATTAGCTGATGCTACGACTGGTCTTTCAACAGGAGGTCTATAGCTAACCTGTCCGGAAACATTTGCACCAATCTGTGGTGGAGCTGACATCAACTGCTGTTGAGCAGAAAGAGCCGCAGGACCTACTTCTTCCCAGTCATTAGACTGAGCGCCGGCAATTGCTTGGGCAGACATAATCATTCCCATAGAAATGATAGTGGCAAGAACCGGGTCCTTGGCCCGGAATCTATTAAAGCATTTCATCTTTGACCTCCAGGTCTAACAAATAAAATTACAATTTCCAGATTTTTTTGAATTGCGCTTTAAGCAATTTTGCGTAACCATACCAATCTGCATACGAAATCAGTTCTTCTTTTTTACTTTTATCGACAGGACCAGCAATTTTATTAACAATAAATCTAACATGCTGTGAAATAGTTTTCGCCATCAGCTTGCCAGGAGTCCCGCCTTCAAGAACAGATATTATTTTTCCACCGCAGAATTTTTCGGACATATCCATTATTTGCTGGAAGGTTGCTAGTAACCCCGCTTCGCTCATCATCAAATGAGAAGAAGGATCATCATCAAGAACATTAGTTCCCAAACCTACAATAATAAATTCAGGAGCAAACTGAGTCATTATTTTCTCAATAATTTCCTTGATACATACTCTATATTCTCTGTCACCATAACCAGAAACAAAGGGAACATTTATATTGTAGCCTAAAGCACCTTTTCCACCCATTTCGTCGTAATATCCAGTTCCTGTGGTTCCCGGGTATTCATGAATGGAAACAGTCATAACATCTTTTCTTTGGTAAAAAATCTGCTGGGTGCCGCTTCCGTGTTCGGCATCAAGATCAATGATAGCAACCCTTTTCATGCCGAATTTCTTTGTTAAATAATGAGCACCTGCAGCTACAGGATTCACTAAGCTACCATAACCAGTAGTAGTAATACCTGAGTGATGACCAGGCATAGCTGTTAAGCAGAATGCCCTCTTTACTTCACCACTCATAATTTTATCTACAGCGTCTAAAACTCCACCAGCGCCGAATCTTGCTATTTCAAAGGATTCCTTTATAACCGGGGTATTAGGGTCAAGCTTATCTAATCCGCTGTATACACGTTTATGAAGCGCGTCGAGGAATTCTGAATCATGGATATCACGTAAGCGCTTCATTGGAGCAATATCAGCCTGAAGGGCAATCTCTTCATTCCATAAGCCGTTTTTCTGAAGCTCTTCAATAATACAGCCTAATCTTCCGCCATCTTTGCCAGCGGTAATCTGGTCGTGCTCCAATAGTTTTTCGTTATACATTATAACGGCTTCGGTCTGATTGTCTGCCATAGCTATTTATTGCTCTCCTTAGGTCATCTACTTATTAGCTATCGACAATTTTTCCCTAAGCATTAAGAGTGTGTAGAAACGCTAATTAATTCATAATTTATAATTCATAATGCATAATTATTTGTTTTGATTTGCTGCTGCTTCGGCGTGCTTTGTGCTAAATACTAAATTGATAATTGAAAATGGAGAATGGAGAATTTTTTGTTTTGCTACTTCGACCATCTCAGTGCCAATGCCTTAAATTAGAATTGAGAATGGAGAATTTTTGAATAAAAAAGAGGATTGAACTCCTCAATCCTCAATTTTCAATTCTCAATTATCAATTTATTAGTAGAGACTGCGGCCTTTGTTATCGTAGATGATGAAGGCAGGCATGTCTTTTACTTCAATTTTATGAACAGCTTCCATACCGTATTCTGGGAAGGCTATTACTTCAGACTTCTTTATGTTTTCAGCAGCAATCAAGGCTGCAGCTCCACCAATTGTGCCAAGGTAGAATCCACCATGGTCCTTGCAAGCCTTAACAACAGAGTCAGCTCTGTTACCCTTAGCCAGGGTCACCATAGAGGCGCCTTTGCTCATGAAATAATCCATATATCCGTCCATGCGCTGTGCAGTTGTCGGTCCGAAGCTACCAATAGCATATCCAGCAGGTGTTCTAGCTGGTCCGGCATAATAAACAGGATGATTTTTAAAATACTGAGGAACAGGTTCACCAGCTTCTACCATATCATGAATGCGGGCATGGGCCATATCTCTTGCTACTATCAAAGTTCCGTTCAAAAGGACCATATCGCCAGCCATATGCTTGCCAAGCTGTGCCAGGATTTCGCTCATTGGTTTATCCAAGTCAATCTTGTCAGCTTTAACTCCGCCTTCCATAACCTTGTTGAGTAAACGTGACGGATTCTTGTCTGTTACTTCAAGGAATACACCATCCTTGTTGATAACAGCAGCAAGATTTCTGTGCGCGCTGCAGGATACACCGACTGAAATCGGGCAGGAACCGCCGTGACGAGCCATTCTGATTACTCTGGCATTGATTGCCATATGCTTACCACCGAACTGGGCACCCCACCCTGTTTCTTCCGCAATCTTCATTACGCGTTTTTCCCATTCTAGGTCGCGGAATGGAGCACCTAAGCCATCGCCCTTAGTAGGAAGTTCATCATACCAGCCAGTTGAAGCCAGCTTCATTGTCTTAAGATTGAGTTCAGGGGAAGTTCCACCAACAACTACAATCAATGTATATGGCGGACAGGCAGCAACACCAAGGCCCTTAATCTTTTCGCGAAGAAATTCTTCCAGTGATTTTTCATTAAGAATTGCCTTAGAAGCCTGAACCATTACGGTTTTGTTAGCAGATCCACCGCCCTTTGCCATGAACATGAAACGGTATTCATTGCCAGGAGCATACTGAATATCAATCTGAGGAGGCATGTTATTGCCAGTATTCTTTTCTTCAAACATAGTAATAGGAGCATTCTGAGAATATCTTAAGCAGTTGTTTTTCCAGGCTGCAGCAATACCGTCTGTAAGCAGCTTGTAATCGTCTTCGCCAGTAATAACACGTTCACCGCGCCAAGCAAATACTGTAGCAGTGCCTGTATCCTGACAAAGTGGAAGCTTGCCTTCTGAAGCAATAATAGCATTCTTTATCAGACTGGAACAAACAAAACGTTCATTGTCTGAAGCACTCTTATCGTCTACAATCTTTGCCCATTCATCAAGATGTTCTGCTCTTAAATAGAATTCAAGGTCATGGAAAGCTTCTTCAGCAAGCTGTGTCAAAACCTGGGGTTCTACTGCCAGAAACTGCTTTCCACCAATATTTTCTAACTTAACACCTTTATCTGTAATCTTACGATATTCGCACTTCATAATTCGCTCCTGATTATTGGCACCGCAGTGCATATATTCTTTTTATTATGATATCACTAATTGAAAAGGCTTTAAACTAGCTTATTCATTAATGAATGGTATTATTCCCCTGAATATGTACTTGGCAATCTTCCATAAGCTTTATATACACCTGGTTTTCCGGGTCGAAATGATGAGCTTCTGTAAAGTATCTGAGGGCCTTTTCATAATTCTGTTTGTGGATATTATACAAACCAACGTTATACGCAAATACTTCTGCAAATCTATTATCTCCAGTCTGCATTGAAACCTTGAAGCCTTCTTCAGAAACTTCCGCAGATTCAGCCACCTTGTCAAGCTTAGAATAGCAAAATGCTAATTCCCACATTACATCAAGAACCTGAGGTCTGTATTTTAAGGAAGTCTCATATTCTTTTACTGCATCTTCATAGTTTTCATGAATTCTAAGCTCTCGCCCTGCATTGAAATGCCTTAACGCAATGTTCATATCAGAATTTTCATCTAACATATTCCTGGTTTTTATCAAAGAACTAACAACGTCATATGTATCAACAGCTCCCTTTAAAACCAGTTCTTCACAGAATTCAAAATATTTCAAGGCTTCACCGTAGTTTTCCTTTATATAAAACATTTTTCCTATATAAAAATTGGCTTTCAGCTTGAGATCAATGTCTGATGAAGTATTGGCACCCAGTTCCCAATACCTTTTAGCCTGTTCTACGTTGTCCTGCATCACAAAATATTTAGCAAATTTGAAGCAATAATCTGCAACTCTTTCTTTATCATATTGCTCCATCGCCAGCTTCAGAGCTCTATCAATATATTCACCAACAAATTCCAGTTTACCTAAAGTATAGTAATAATCAATTATTTTATCTAATACATCGAAACTGTCTTCACGGGTTTTCAAGGCTTTCAAATAATGCTTTAAAGCCTCGTCATAATCCTTCTTTTCCAAAGCTTTCTGCGCATCATCCATCAATACTGTTGTATAAAACCACTGTCCATATTCTGCCGACTTATCAATGTTTTCCATTTTGCCGTATACCATTGAAAGACCAATATACACGGGTGGTTTTATATAATCCTTATTTTTATTTTCAAATTTTTGCAACAAAGCAAAAAGCTTCTCACCTATTTCAATTGCTTTAAGAGTCAAGCCTTCTTCTTTTGCAATAGAGAAAAGGCCATACATTGCTTCTAAATGCTCTGGTTCAAGCTTCAGACAACCATTATATTCTCTTTTGGCTAAGCTGTAATTTTTCTCATTCTCTGCCTGAAACCCAGAAATAAACAGAAATCTGGCAGGATTCTTCTCATTCAAGGTATTATATGTAATACTAATTTTCTTTTCTATTTCATAATTCTTCGCATAATCAGGATTCATATCAATAATCTTCTTAAATAATTCTACAGCTTTTTCATATTCTCCCAAATCATACAAAGCATAAGCCAACTCCAGATAATTAGGAATATAGTGAGGTTTGTTAGCTATTGCGAGGCGGAAATATTTTGCTGCAGCCTCGTTGTTTTCTCTATATAAATGCGACTTGGCAATATAACTGTAAAATCGGCCTATATTGTCTGTATTAGCAATATTTTGAGCAATATTAAGAGCCTTTAAAGCCAGCTTTTCCATATCTTCATAACGCTTTGTCTCAGCATAGCAATTACAAAGCTCACCCATCATCTGAATCTGTCTGGGTTCACGTTTAAGAAACTCCTCGAACTTTATAATAGCTTTTTCATATTCACCGGAATAAGCGAGTTTCATAGCCTCATAAGCAGTCTGGTCTTCAATACGCATATATATTCCCTCTCTCCTGGATTTATTTATATAATATCATTAAACGCTTAATAATACAAAAACGCTTCGCTAGAATATTTACTAACGAAGCGTCTTTATTTCAATCGATGTTATTTCTTTTCGCCAATTCCGAGAGTGTGTCTCAATAATGCTGCTGTTGTAGCATCTCGGCCGCGGAACATGCGATAAACTTCTGCTGGATGCTTACTGCCACCGAGAGCAAGAACAGTATCCCTGAAGCGATGACCGATTTCAACCATCTTTTCTTCATTATCAAGACCTGCTTCTTCAAAGGCTGCAAAGGCGTCTGCGCTAAGAACTTCAGCCCATTTATAGCTGTAATAGCCTGCGCTGTAACCACCAGCAAATATGTGCGAGAAGCCACACAGGAACTTATCGTTCTTGTAAAGCTTGCTTGGACAGGTTTCATCATTAATGCGCTGGAAGGCTTCAAACGGAGTTTCCTTGCCATCCGGGTCATAATCGCTGTGCAGATAGAGGTCTATCTTTGCAAAGGAAAGCTGTCTGAGCATTGCGTATGCTGCGCGATAATGTTCTGCATCCTTTATCTTTTCGTAAAGGTCGTTTGGAATAGTTTCGCCAGTCTTGTAGTGCTTTGCCATACCGAAGAAGGTTTCGCGGTTCAAACACCAGTTTTCCATAAACTGGCTTGCAAGTTCTACTGCATCCCATTCAACACCAGAAACACCAGAAGCTTCTGCTTCATCAATTGTAGTCAGCATTCCCTGAAGAGCATGACCAAATTCATGGAACAGTGTATTTACTTCATAGAAGCTCATCAATGACGGAGCGTTATCCATAGCAGGTGTGCCATTGCAGATAACGTAAATAACCGGTCTTGTAAGCTTGCCATTGATTACCCTGCGGCTGCGGCAAGTGTTCATCCAGGCGCCACCACGCTTTTCTGCCGGACGAGAATATGGATCAAGATAGAAATGAGCTATCATGTTGTCACGTTCATCAAAAATGTTGAAGAACATTACATCATCATGCCATTTTGGAATCTTTGCATATTCAGATTTTCTGATATTAATGCCATAAAGCTTGTTGCAAAGCTTGAACAGCGAATCAAGAACTCTTGGCAATGGGAAATATGGTCTAATCTGATCTTCAGTAAAGTCAAAAAGCTTTTCACGCTGTCTTTCAGACCAGAAATGAGTATCCCATGGCTGCAACTCACCTTCAAAGCCATTTTCATGAGCGAATTTTACAAGTTCTTCCTGTTCTTTTTTGGCAAAGGGCTTAGAAGCTTCTTCAAGTTCATCAATCATTTTCTTTACGTTATCGATATTCTGAGCCATCTTGCTGCTGAGACTCAACTCAGCATAATTATTGAAGCCAAGTAGCTGAGCCTGTTCCTTACGGAGCTTAAGAAGCTCTGTTATAAGAACGGCATTATCAAATTCACCTTCTGATGCTCTTGTGGTATATGCATCATAAACCTTGAAACGCAATTCTCTGTTGCGGCAATGCTGCATAAATGGCAGATAGCTTGGTCCATCAAGGGTTATCATCCAAGGACCGTGCTTTGGATTCGGCTTCGTATTGTTTTTCTTTGCATATGATACTGAAGCCAATATCTTAAGCATATCTGGCCAGCCTTCGGTATCTTTTTCATCTTCAATGACCATACCAAAAGCTTTTGTGGAGTCCAGAATATTGTTAGAGAATTTATTTGATATTTCTGTCATTCTCTTAACAAGAGCATTGAAACGTTCTTTCTTTTCGCCTTCAAGAGCAATACCACTCTTTTCAGAGCCGCGAATGAGAGAATCTACGATACGCTTCTTTGCGTCATTAAATTTCTTGTATGCTTTGCTTTCCTTGAGAGCTAACAGTGCTTTATATCTTGGCTTGCTCTGTGACATTTTGAGTGAAAGAGCAATACATTCAGGCATAAGCTGGTCATAAGCTTTGCGCAAACCATCTGAGTTTTTAACGCTTTTCAAATGATTCAACACACTCCAGGTGTATTCCCAATCTAAGTCGGAATCATCAAATGGAGCAACTAAAGAGTCCCAGGAAGGTTCTTCTTTTTCTGCGTTAGTTTCTACTTCTTTCAGAATTTCTTCTGTTCTAGCAAATACAGATTTTACCGCAGGAATAAAATTCTCTGCGGTTGCCTGTTCGTATTCTGGCAATCCGGTTCGCTTCATTAAGGGATTTGAGAGTGAATTCATGTTATGTTTTCCCGATTGTGTACACAATTTTGTAAATTGTATTCTATAACATTATTAATCAAGAATACAACTTATAAATTTGGAATTTATAACATAACTTTACTTAAAATTTTGAATAAGTAAAGCAACTTTACTATCGTTAATCTTGCTTTACTTTGAAAATGGCTTAAATAGAGTATTATTTTTGTTTAATTTTCTGTCACAAGCACGAGTCTGAAGCCTGTACTAATATTTTCTGATTCAGCAGGAGCCATATTTCTGCTGGCAGAACGGCATCTATAAGGAACTACAACGAAGTTTCCACCTCTTACTACATGAGAATGAGCTGTTTCTTCTGCAACAGGGTCTGTTGTATTCTGCAGGTCATAGTTTTCGTGATACCAATCCTTGCACCATTCTCCGACGTTGCCATGCATGTCATATATTCCCCACTCATTAGGCTTCTTCTGCCCTACCGGATGTGTTATACCCATTGCATTGAAGACATACCAGCCAACCTCATCAAGATTTTCGCAGAAAGAACTGTCAGAGGTCAAATCCTTGCCACTATTAATAGCTGAATTAGAGCCAGCTCTGCACGCATATTCCCATTGGGCTTCTGTTGGAATATCAAACTGGTAGCCTGCCGGCCTTATAAGTGAAGTCTTTTCATTAAGCTTTTTACAGAATTCTTTGGCATCGTTATAGCTAACGCTGTCTACAGGATTATCAAGGCCATAATACTTGGAATAATTATAACCAGTTACTTCTTCAAATAAAGCCTGGGAAACTTCATATTTCCCGATCAAAAAAGGCTTGGTAATGGTTACATTATGTTGAACCTCAAATTCGTCATGCCCAAGCTCGTTTTCCGGACTTCCCATCATGAAGTTTCCTGCAAGACAAGGCATCATTTCAAATTCAACTTTTCCAACCTTGAACTTTGTCGGCTTAGACAAATCTATGGAAGTAGGAGCTTCCACCTTAGCCGGCTTTTCTACAACAGTTGGTTCTACGACTTCAGTTGTTGGTTTGCCACTGAAAATAAAGTAACCTGCAATTGCAGCAATTCCAATTAAAGCACCTATTAATCCTGTTTTGCTCTTTTTAGCAGCAGGAGCCTTTGCTATTACTTTATTATCTTCAATCTCCTGTGTTTTTTCAGCAACTTGAACTGGTTCATGACTTTCAACAGGCTCGGGCTTTTGTATAGGTTCTGGTACTTTTACCGGTTCCAGTTTCTTAATAGGTTTCAACTCTTTAACTGGCTCTGTTTTAGGCTTTGTTTCCTGAGCAGAAGTCTTAGCCATTTCAAGTTTCGAACGGATATAATCTTCGTTTTTTTGCTTTATTGCTTCAAGACGTGACTTGAAAGCAGGATCACTAAAGCTAAGAGCACGTTTAAAGCTGGTTAAATCACCAATATGTATATTTACCTTCTCTAACTGTGCAATGTTGTTTACCCTAAGCTCAGCCATCATCAAACCATAATAGCACTGTGCCGATTCTGGATATTCGTCCAGCAAATCGTTAAAATAATCCTTAGCCTGGTCATATTCCTGTTTTGCAAGGAAAACCATGCCTTCTCTTAATCTTGTCTGTAATTGTTCTGCAGCCATATTAGTAACCTGTTATATCATCTGCCTGAAAGGTCTTTTCGTAAGAATCAGCAACCAAAACTAATCGGAAGCCTATATCATATTCACCGTTGCCGTCATTGCCAGGAACGCTTCCCCTTCTTGAGGCAGAACGACAATCCTTAGCCTGACTTCTGATACTACCACCTCTGAGAACTTTTTTAAAGCCATCAAGGCGACATGGATTCAGAGCAGCGCCTGTTGGGTAATTACCGTAATAATCCTTACACCATTCCCAGACTCCACCATGCATATCACATATATACCAGCAGTTCGACTGTCTCATACCAACATCAGAAAGTTGTCTGGCAGGAGTATTTACAGCATACCATCCGGCTTGTTCCAAAGCAGGACATCTCTTACTGTTGGCAATAATGCTTCCACCATTGTTGAAAGGGGTTGGATAACCAGCTCTGCAAGCATATTCCCACTGAGCTTCTGTAGGTAAATCAAAGTGCCAGTGTGCTGGTCTTGTCTTTTGAGTCAGCTTATTTAGCTTATCACAAAATTCATCTGCCATAAACCAGCTAACCTGGTATACTGGCTTCTTGTCGCCTTTTATAAAGCTTCTGGCTGGATTCATACCTGTAATAGCCTTATATAAGCCTTGAGTTACTTCGTATTTTCCTATATAAAAGCCTTGAGAAATAGTTACCTGATGAGGCGTTTCATCTGCATTTCTACCTAATTCATTTACAGGACTACCCATGGTGAAGGAACCTGCCGGACAAGCAATAAGTTCTATATTATAACCATTTACTGTAATAACCTTATTTTTGCCTAGCTCTACCCGCATAGCAGCTCTACGTTTTTCAGTTTCCTTAGCCAGTCTTTCTGCTTCTTCCTGCGCATCACGAACCCTGGCAGCCTCATCAGCTATTTTTTGTCTAGCTTCTTCTTCAATTCTTCGTTTAGCTTCCTTGGCTTCCATTTCTCGTCTGTTTTCTTCTAAGGCAGCTTTACGAGCAGCTTCACTGATTATAGCAGCCCTCTTTGCTTCTTCGGCGGCCGCCATTTTTTCTATTTCTTCAATGGCTTTTCGCTGAGTTTCCTTTTCTTCAGCTATTCTTGCAGCAATTGTTTTCTCATTATAGATTTCTGCTTCTCGAATTACCATGGGGTCACCATTGGCCAGTTTTAAGGATTCTAAAGCCTTTAAATGAGCATCATTGAAGAATCCAATCTGGTTAAGCATTACTATTGCATTAGTATAATCTGATTTTTCCCAATAACTAATAGCCTGACTATATTTTCCCTCCATCAAAACCTTCTTATCGACTTCCCGACATTCACGAAGCTTTAATAGGCTTTCAGGATGATTCTGGTTTCTACTCAGGCATTCCGAAGCTGCTTTATAATCACCATCATTAAAAAGTCTGCATCCTTCAGAATAAATATGAGCCGGGGCTATAACGTTATCATAATAGTAAATTCCACAAATTGCTAATATCACAATAGCAATAGCCAGACAGGATATAGAAATTACTTTCCTCTTTCCAGCAGCAGGGTCTAATCTTTTTCCGAACTCAGAAGCATCTGAATTTGTTGCTTTAAGCTTACCGTTACCTTCTTCATCACGCTTCTTTTCGGAATCAGCAATAGCCTGTTTCAACTTTTCTGTGGCTGCTTCTGCCTCTGCTTTTTTACGCTTTGCAATTAAATCCTCATCTATTTTTTTCAGTTTGGCCGACAATTCTGAATCAGAGCTTTCACAGGCTGTTTTCCAATATTCGGAATCAACAAAGGCTTCTGTCTTTTTAAGAAGTGCGCCAAGACTATCGACCTTATTCTGTATGAAGAGCTTTGCAAGACAGCCCCTGTCACTACGAGGATTGATTTCCAGAAGACGGTCGCAGCGTTTTTCTGCTTCTTCCCACTGCTTATCTTCTATCATAAGCTGAATACGAGTGATTAGAGCCTTTTCCTTCTGAGCAGTATCAGAGTTATTTGCTTGAAGGTTATTGTTTTCTTCAGTATTCATATTTTTTCACCTTCTGAGCAAAATTTTTATTTAAGCTGTCAAGACTAGCATTGAATAAAGCCTTATAAACCTCTAACTGTTCCTTATTGGCTTCAAGAGTTGCATAAATCTTTGCTGTTTCTTCATCACATTTATTAATCTGCTCCTGAAGACTGCTTCTGGAGTCAGACGAATAGTCTTCCTTAAAATATCTCAATGTGGCAAAACCATCTTCCAGCTTATAATACTGCTCACCCTCATCTTTTACATTAAGTGTGACCTGAGCATTGATTTCCAACGCAGTTTCTGTTGGCACGACAATACATCTGTCAAGACTTTTACCTTCAATGTTTGCAGACTTTAACAGATATGCATTTTCCAAGTCATCAAGTTTGCGTTCAACTACACCACGCAAAGTCCAATTTATTGTCACTGCAAGAAGCTTTGTAGCACATTCTTCCTTTTTGGCAGCATATTCAGCCAATTTTTCATTGAAATTTGAATCTGAACCGTCAGCACTGTTTATGCTTTTTCGGGTATCTGCGATTGTCTTTCCAAGCTTTCTGTCATTTTCACTGAATATTTCCGGGAAAGCGTCCAGACACTTTTCCAGATTGCTGCACTGAGTTACATTATCTAAGTCATGCATGCAATTTCGAACATATTTAAATACTGCTTCAGTAGCAAATATTGAAGGGAAAAGGCGCTTTCGGAAGTGTGCGTTTTTATTGGCAATTGCTGCCTCAACAAAGCAATCAAGCTGTTCCTCAGAAAAATGCAGACCATTTTCACGCAATCTATCAAACAACAGTTCAACCATTTCTGAATCTTCATTGTTTATAAATGCAGTTTTAAAATTGCTTACACTTAGATTCTCAACCTGGTCAGCAATAGAATAGATAATATTCTTTCGAAGATCATCATTTAACTTTGTATTTTTGAAATATTCTATTTTTGTTTTGATATCAGCGTCTGTATATATTCTCAGGTATTCCTTGTCTGGATTAACCATGAAAACATAATGGCAAAAGCAAAGTATTCCACAGCAGCAAGCAATAAAAAGCGCCAGGAATCTTATTTTTTCTATTTTAATACTTATGGCGGCAACAACTATACCAACCAAAAGGGAAACTATGACTAACGAATTAAGCATATATCAAATTTAGCTTATTCCTAAAATAAAAGCAAGCAGTAGAAAAAAGTCTCGCGACGATATACTTTCCTTAGAGGCAAAGGCAACTTAGGTCTTAATAGCAAAGTTACTTGATCACAGCATCCTTCTGCCACTTGCCACTAAAATAGAAATACCAGGTTATAGTAAGCGCCAGGCTGAAGCCGAATAAACCATTCCACCATATGATGGAATAACCAAAATATGGGCTATCTTTGAATAGATATGTAACAATAACTCTTGTAGAAAGTGCAACGGTTGCAACAACAGTTGGCATAGCACAGTGGTTTGCACCCTGGAATACGCCAAACACCGGCACATAAAGTGATAAAAGCAAATTCACAAAAGCTATAGTCCTGATATGGTCTATACAATAGACTGCAGCCTGTTCACTGATTCCGAACAGCTTGATAATTTCTGGAGCATAGAACCAGACTATTAATGAAATAACAACAGTAGAAGAAAAAGACATAATCAGGGCTTGCTTTGTTCCGAGCTTAACTCTGCTCATTTTACCTGCTCCGATATTCTGACCGGCATAAGTAGCAAGAGTAGTCTGAAAAGCGTGGAAAGGCATGTCCAGGAACAATTCCATTCTTTGTCCAACGGTGAACGAAGCCGTCATCAACTGTCCGAAGCTATTTACAGCTCTTTGTATTAATGTGAGTCCGATTGCTACAATAACAAGCTGAATAGCTATAGGAAACCCGACTTTTATAGTTTGCCAGGCAAGACTGTGATCGTATGTAAAATCCTTCAATCTGAACCTGAATATTGGGTATTTTATTGCCATATATAAATATGCGCAGCCAAATGAAACAGCCTGAGAAATATTAGTAGCCCATGCAACACCCGCTACCCCCCATTTCAAGCCTGCAACGAACCATATGTCCAAACCGATATTCAAAACAGAAGCTATCAGTAAAAAATACAGGGTAGCAGCACTATCACCTATTGCTCTCAAAATAGATGAAAATATATTATAACCAAACTGGAAAACCATTCCAAACATACATATATTGAAATATTCCAGAGTTAATTCAAGAATTTCAGGCGGCACAGAGACCAGGCTCTGATATGCAGAACGTGAGAAAGCATAGCCCAATGCACCGCTGACCAAGCCCATACCAAGAAGCAATATAATACCGGTTGATGCATTTTTTCTGACCAGGTCATCATTCTGAGCACCATAAGCCTGGGCTACCACAACACCATTACCAGCTGAAAAACCAGTCGCAATAGCAATTAACAGAAATGTGAGAGTCGAGGTAGTGCCTACTGCAGCCAGGGACGCTTCGCCAGCATAGTTTCCTACAACAATAGTGTCAACAGTATTATAAAGTTGTTGAAGAACGAGACCAAAAAAGACTGGCAAAGAGAACAAAAGAATGTGCTTCCATGGAGCACCTACAGTCATAGACCTACCGACCGACATTTTTAACCTTCAATAATATACAAGTTTATCAGGCTACGATTATACCACTTTAGCTAGTAATGTAAAGGAGGAAGCTGGAAGCTTGAAGCTAGAAGCAGGGCATTATTCTATACAAAGAAAGTATAAGGTATGTTGCAATAAGCTTTTAGCTCTTAGCTTTTGGCTACTGGCCGAAAGCGAACAGCCGCAATATGCTGCCAGCCATCAGTCATCGGCTACCAGCCGAGAGAGCAAGCCGCATCGATAGCAACGGCTGTTTTTCTCAGCTAATAGCTAATAGCTACAAGCCAATAGCCGAAAGGATTATACTTCGATACCAAGCGAGTATAAAGTCTGTTCCGACAAGCTTTTGGCTGCTGGCTGCTGGCTGAGAACG
>JAZUDR010000179.1:0-6064 GCA_045639725.1 Candidatus Avigastranaerophilus sp.
GAATATTGCTTGTCAGACAGATTTCAAGAGCTACATCATTAGCTTTAACTTTATTAAGAACATCTTTGTCGAACCATGTCTTGTGACCGTGCCCTACTCTGCTGGCACCAAAATCGATTACAGTAGAAACATTCTCCGGAGCGCCATCATCGCCCGCGTGAATAGTGATTGGCAAACCAAGCTTCCGGCGTTCAGCAAAGAGTTCTTCATACGCCTTCATTGGGTAAGCTAGTTCCCAGCCAGCAAGGTCAAGAGCAACTACACCCTTACCGTAATATTCGTTTGAAAGTCTGGCTGTTTCAAGGTTCAATTCTCTGTTTGCGTTGGTCGGGTTCAGCATTGCGCAAAGAATGATATTTACTTTTGTTTTTGGGAATTTGCCAGCGGCAGCTTCTACGCCTTCCAGCACTGCATCTATTGCGTCAGCCTGGGTTAAGCCCTTTTCTATATGAAGCTGCGGTGCAAATCTGATTTCGCAGTATCTGACACCCTGATTAGCAATCATTTCGATAGTATCATATGTAGTTTCCTTCAATGCTGCTTTATCCTGCAAGATGGAAACAGGCAGAGCAAAACGTGATAAATACTGTGCGACATCGTTACAGTTGGCAGTTACATACAAATATTTCTTAAATTCTTCCAAGGTTTCTGTAGGCAGCTTAATGCCACGTTCTTTAGCAAGGCGCCAGGTAGTTTCAGGAACCATTGAACCATCAAGATGAAAATGCAGATCAACCTTCGGAAAAGAATATTTCATAGTAATAACCCCCAATCATTCAGATAACTATTATAGCACACATATCAGCTATTTTTGGATAATCAATTAAATATAATAACGAGGCCTTCGGCTTGTGAATGAATCTGCTTACAGCCGAGAAAGTTAGTGGCATTAACTAGGATTATGTTATACTAAGTGAAATAGTATTAAGGTCAGGGGATAAAAATGGAATACAAGGATTTTAAAGGGAAAAAACTATCAAATCTTGGTTTTGGATTAATGAGACTGCCTGTTGATGATAAAGGCGGAATAAATGTTGAATTAACACGACAAATGATTGATTGCGCCATAAAAAATGGTGTTAATTATTTTGATACAGCAGTTCCATATCACGGCGGACACAGTGAAATAGTAGCGGGAGAAATACTATCACAATATCCAAGAGAAAGCTTTTATCTTGCTGACAAATTCCCAGGTCATCAACTAGCAACTGAATATAATGTTGAAAAAACCTTTGAAATTCAGCTAAAAAAGTGCAAAACAGATTACTTTGATTTTTATCTTCTCCACAACGTATATGAAAACTCAGTTAAAACATATAATTCAGAAAAATGGAGAATAATTGATTATTTATTAGAGCAGAAAAATAATGGCCGAATTAAGCATCTTGGCTTTTCAACACATGCCAGAATAGATACCTTGGGTGAATTTTTAAAGCGCTATGGCTCAATCATGGAATTCTGCCAGATTCAGTTAAATTACTTGGACTGGACACTTCAGGATGCCAATGAAAAGGTTAAATTATTAAATGAATATAATATTCCTATTTGGGTTATGGAGCCTGTCAGAGGCGGCAAATTAGCTGTTTTGAATGAAGAAAACACAAAAAAATTAAAAACTCTTAGACCAGCAGAATCTTCAGCAAGCTGGGGCTTCAGATGGGTAAAGGATATTCCTGGCGTAACCATGGTTCTTAGCGGCATGACCAATCTTGAACAAATGCAAGATAATATAAAAACCTTTTCTGAAGATAAACCCTTGTCAGACTCAGAAAAAGCACTTCTTGCAGAAATAGCAGAAACCTTAAAGAACTCTATTCCATGTACTGGCTGTAGCTACTGTGTTGATGGCTGCCCCCAGAAGCTTAATATTCCTTTGTTGATAAAGCTTTATAATAATGCAAAATTCAACACAGATATAGGCGCCAGCATGTCTATGGATTCCTTCACAGAAAAAGAATTACCAAAGGCCTGTATAAGCTGCGGAAAATGCGCTCGCACTTGTCCACAGAAAATCGACGTTCCTACAGTCATGAAGGATTTTGCCCAGCTTTATGAAAAAATGCCAAAATGGGCCGACCTATGCAAAACCCGTGCAGCCCTAGCTGCCGAACTCGACAAAAAATACAGCTAACCTACTCTAATCGAGATAACGCTATTCTATCGTATGCCCCATTCTTTTTATCTTCTGGATGGGGTTCTAATCCGATTATGGTAATATCATTCTTATCAGGACCATAAACCCAATACATTCTCATCGCACCGCTTGTTTTATTCTCTAAGTATGATTGCCATACCTTTATCTTGTATCTCTTAGTTAACTGGGGAATTTCATGAGTATGCAATGCAGGATAAAATGGATCTTCAGATAATTTTTTTAATGCACTACCCCATTTTTTAAAAACTAATTCATCTTTCTTTGTAATAGTTTTGGTTCTAAATTTGGTAAGAAGGTTATTCCATAATTCGAACATTTCTGGAACACCCATCTTAATATTGAAACTCATGCTTAATTACCTTAAAAATCGGATAAATCAATTGCTTCAGAAACATTTCCTATTTTGAAGTTTTTGATAGCATTATCTATCTGTTCCAGAGTCCTGCATGATATAGTATCTGGAACAGTTAACTCTCTTGGCTCCAAAAGAATACAACCATTGTCATATTCTTTTACATTGTAAAATGCATATAATGCACCCCTCAAGGTAACACGCTTTTTATTATCAAGATGAACAGTATAATCTTTTACGGCTTCCATATATTCCTCCCACATTGGGAATTCCCACTCTCATTATAACAGAATCTTCCACAAATCGTAAGTAATATTATTTGGTCATCGTGTAAAATGTATAAAAGTCCGCACAGCAACAGACACCTACTTTAATATAAACCTCAAGCAGCTTCCCCCTATGCATAAAATCATTTTCGATATCATATGCTTTTTATATATTACTAATGATTCTATAACCAAATAATAAACATCTTTTTTTCTAATCACATTGCGGTTTGATAGCTTTTTTGCTATCATTAAATTAGTTTAATTACCCTAACTACAAGCAGAATATTCTAATTAAAAATACTTTAAACAGGAAAATCTGGACCCCACTTTGTATGGCCTGGCGAAAAAACCGAAAAAAGGCGCCTTTTCATCCTACATACAAAATAATCAAAAATTACTTTTTATTTATAAACTTGCTCAGATCTGAGAGGTCGACCTTGTAAATCAGGTTCTTTGGCAGTTCTTTTGGTCTTAGGAACATTAGCATATAAACAGGGTAATAGGTAACACATCTGCTTTTGCTAATGTTGCAATCTGCGAAAACAAGGCCTTTTTTCAGCTTGTAGGCATTCATTACATTATTAAGTGCGGTATGCTCCTGATATCTTGCACCAGACTTGACCTCTATTGGGAGAATCTTATCGCTGTGCTCAATAAGAAAATCAATTTCACCAAGTTTCTTAGAAGCATAATAATACAGATTAAATCCATGAGCCTTTAATTCCTGTGCCACAGCATTTTCGAAAATTGCGCCATTATTTATTGAAAGCTCATTCTTCAACAGTTTAAGTTGCAAATCCCCTGTTTCATATAACGAAGCCAGCAAACCCACATCATTCATAAACAGTTTGAACAGATTAACCTTCTTTGATAGAGTTAACGGCACTTTGGGTTCTTCTGCAACATATGTTGGCAGAGCAACGCCTGCATGTTTTAACCATTCAAAGCTGTTTTCATATTTTGAAAATCTGGCATTTTCATTTAACTTTTTCAAAATAAAACGCTTGTTCTTAGAATTAAGTTCTGAAGGAATAGACTCTAATATTTCGTCTAAGTGAAGTTTATTATTAGCATCATACTTAGCAATATCGTATTTGTAGGTTTCTATGATATTCTTCTGAACCTGTGCAACAGCATTCAGGTCGTTCGTATTAACATAGGTCTGAACAGCCTCTGGCATGCCACCAACAATTAAATAAAGCCTGAAAAGCATCATGAGCTTTTTGTGAATAAAGTCGTTTATAGGCTCTTCTTTTTCATATTGTTCTTTTAAATATTTAAAAACATCCTGCTGAATTCCGTTGGCCATGCAGAATTCTTCGAAATCCAGCGGATACATTTCTATGGTATCCATAAAGCCCACAGGTATAGATCTTATGTCTTTTAATTTAACACCTAGTAGAGAACCTGTCAGGATATAATCATATCTGCCGTCTTCAACAAGGAATTTGATATGTGTAAGAAGGTCTGGTATTTCCTGGACTTCATCAAAAAGAAATAAGGTATTACCCTTTTTTAATGGTTCTTTTGCAAAGGTTGAAAGAACTCTGAGAAGCTCATCTGTGTCTGAAACGTCTTTAAGAGCCTCATAAGCAGATTTATCTTTCAAAAAGTTAATTTCTATAAGCTGTTTATATTTCTTTTTTCCAAATTCTCTAGCAATAGAGCTTTTACCAATCTGCCTAGCTCCCGTAAGTAACAGCGCCTTTTTCTTGCCCTTGTATTCACATATTTTTTCATAGACTTTACGTGTAAGCATAACAGCCCTCCAACTAACTTATACTTTTATTATACACTTTTTCTTACACTTTTCAAACTTTAAACATAAAATTTTCGACACTTTTTCCTACACTTTTCAGATTTTAAAAACCAAATTTTAGACACTTTTCCTTGCACTTTTCAGATTTTAAAAATCAAATTTCAGACACTTTTTCTTGCACTTTTCAGATTTTAAAAATCGATTTTTCGACACTTTTTCTTACACTTTTCAGATTTTAAATTGCAATTTTCTGACACTTTTTCTTACATTTTTCACATTTCAATTTTTAGTGTTTATCTGAAAAAGGGCATCTAGCCCCGATGCATTGATTGTTACAAGCAGAAAAGCCGCAGACAATATCAGACTTCTCCATCTCGATTCCAAAATGCTCTTTTACGAAATCAACGGCAGCTAAAATAGAAAGAAAAGAATTGCGCTTGCAGCATCTTGGCCCACCAACTGAACCTATTCTTTGCAAGGCTGCTGAAGTCATAAGATTAGAATAGCCCCATGCTTCAACAGCTAATGGTGTTGAGCCAGAAATAATAGATATAAACATGCCACTGCTGATGGCAGCTCCACAGGCACCCCAGAAACCACAAGCGCCACCTGGAACTTTTTTGCCTCGGTTCATCATTTCAATAAGTGAAGATTCTAAATCTATTTTTCCGCCAGCGTTCTTATAAGCAGTTAAAAGAGCTGAGCCAACCATGACATGATGTTCTGGACCATGCATATGACAGAATTTCTGAGACATCATATTCTGTATAATTGATATGGGATTCTTGCTATTTTCCTTAAGGCAATGGGCAATAATACCATCCATGCCACTGGTATGGCATTCATTACAAACATAGTGCCCATTTATGCAATGAGTCTTACTGTTCTCTTTCTTATGGCAGATAGAGCATTCCATAAGCACATCTTTATTTAAATATTCAAGCTGGGCCTTACAGATTAAACATTCTTCCTTCATAACAGCACCTTATCAATTAGTCATCTGAGAAATAGTGGATACCCTTAATTCCAAGATGTTCGCGATCTGGGCCTACCATGCCGATTAGCATATACTCTTTCCAAATTGGGTCATAGACATACTCCGGCCATAAGCGGAAATTATCAATTTCACCAGTGCGCTTCATGTGGGTTCTTGGGCCATTGCAGAAAATCTTCCAGTCACCAATATAAATCTGATTTGGGCCTGCAACACCTATAGGCAAGTCATCAACTATTATCTTATTAATTTTTGCTTCCAGTTCAGAAATGCTGATATCCGGAATTTCAGGGAATTTGATAACAAAGCCGTGTTTAACGTCTGAATGTAAAACTTCGCGTTTGTAATTGTAGTCTGTTAAAAGAATATAGCTAGCAATGTCTTCTGCTGAATGAGCCATTCTTCTGAAGGGAGCAGTCTTGTCGCAGTGTTCCTTGATTTCTTTTGGGAATGGACCGAAAACTGTCGGTCTTGCAATAACAAGTTCTTCGCCAATAGCAAATATAATCTGGGCATTGTAGCCAAGATGTTCATA